>NZ_JATABH010000102.1:0-3679 GCF_036533775.1 Vibrio sp. M260112
TGGTCAAACAAGATGCCACCTCGATTGTGGAAGGGAGTCTGCATCAAAAAATCGCTCAGTTGCATGCATTTGAAATTGGCAATGAACTCCACATCAAAGCCGGTATGAAGGTCGTTATCGAAGCAGGCTCTGAAATGACTTTGAAAGCCGGTGGCAGCTTTATAAAACTAGACGCGTCTGGTGTTAGCTTGGTTGGCCCGAAAGTCAATATAAACTCGGGTGGAAGCCCAGGCAGCGGCAGTGGGTATGGAGGCCAGCAGGCCGCATTACCAAATGGGTTAGAGTTGCAGCAAGCGCCGGAAGAGATTTCGCCAATTAGTTCAATTGCACAGCTTGTCTCAGAAGACGCGCTTATTCAAATTGCACTAAGTGATATAGGGCTTGCAAGAATGTGCCAGCGCCAACCTGACGGGAGCTGTCCAAGGACTGACTGTCCATGTAAGCAGGAGCAATAGGATATGTTAAAGCAGAAAAGCTCTCTAACCTTAGATATGCTCCTTGAGCATTGGCTTATCGTTGACACTGTAAGAGTGCCTGATGTGGCGGAGTTAGCGTACACTACAGAGGAAAACCCAGAATTATTCAAGCTGTATGCTGGTAGCCCCTTTCTTCATTTACTCAAGATTAGCCCTGTAGTTTTTAATTTTACAGGCTCACACGATTTGGCGAAGAAAATAAAGGACGATTTTGCACTGAGAACCAGCAGTGTGGTGTTTTCTTATAAAAATGGCTCATCGCTAAATGAGCGAATAAATCATCTTCACAACCTAATGTCTGTAGTAATCAACAAAGAGATAGCATTCTTTAGGTATCACTCAAGCGAATTTTGGAGTGAAGTTTCACACCACCTCATCCCTCAAGATATCGATATCATCTTAGGCCCATTTGAAACGTTGAGTTGGGTCGACAAGAACCAAAATTGGAACTCAATATCGAGAGATGCTGGAGTGGTTAAGACAGAGCGAAGAGAGCTCCCTTTCCATCTAAATTCACCTGTTATAAGTAAGCAGATTTAACTATGAACGACATAAAAACCTACCAAATTCAGCAAGGTGACTGTCTAAGCTTGATAGCAAAAAAATTTGACATAGATATCAGTACATTAAAAGAACTGAATAGTGACCAGATTAAAAACTTAGACCTTATTTATGCAGGAAACACTCTCAAGTTAGAGGGGAATGAAGGAGCTCCAATTGAAGTGGAGGCAGGTAAAAGAATACCTATGCCCTCTTTACCTAAAAAACCAGCATGTGGAAATGACTTATGTTCCAGTAATGTACCAGATTTCATAGATATATTGTATGTGCCCGCGCATCCGAAAACAGGAAAACAAACTTGGTATGCATTAACTGAAGAGGCACAAAAAGCTGTAATTTCAGAGCAGAAATTGTTCAAAGATGCGGTAGTTTCGGATAGGCAAAAAACTTTCGATAATCTTAATTCTTTAGGCATTTTATCTAAGTTTGAAAGTAAACCTCACGAAAGCTTTTTAGATGATAAAGATGTTGAACGCTTGAGAACTGTCATATGGATATTAACTACCATTCGTTCCGGAGCAGCTAAGGAGTTTGAGCAAGGTGGCGAAAATGGTTTTTTAATCTTTATTGCTGAACATGAAGAAGGGATTGATTATCACGAAATACTCGATGACTCTCTAACTTGGGAAAAAGTTAAGCAATTTGCGTTTGACGTATTGCCATACGTTCACCCTGTTGCTAATTATTTGGGTAACGCTCTGGGCTACATTGAGCAAATTGAAGAAGAGGATCGAGAGTATAGACTAAGAGAAAGGGCTTTAAGAGCAACAAAAGGCCAAGTTGTTAAATTCTTAGAAGAAGAGATCGCGTTACTCGAAAAGAAAGCGATCACAGCGGCTGGATATATCAAAAGTGATGATGGTACGGCATTTGTTTATGACAATAAGCGAAAGTACTACACAAGTGATAAACAGCAAGATGTAACAAAGTGCCTAGAAAAGTTAGCCTCACATCGTCCCTGGAGTGATAGCAAACTGGCGGGTTATAGTCACAAAAAAGCAAAAGAAAAAATTGAGAAATTCTGGGAAAGAGATGTTGTCGCGTCAGCAGAGTTTATTAAGAATCTGAGTGAATTCAAACAGAGCCATGGTGTACCCAGTAAAGCAATGAACGCTTATAGTTTCACTTATCACCTATTAAGGCTAAATGAATTTGGGTATGTGACAAAAGAGCAATGCCTTGCTAAAGAACAATTAATAGGGACGAAACCTGAACACCTTGGCCCGAAAAGCCTTGCAAATGATAAAAAGTATAAAGAGTGGCGTGAAGATAGTGGACTTAAAATTGCTCATGAAGATTACGAAAGCGTTGTTGAAAAACTGCTTAGTGAGTTTTTAACATATCCAGAGCAGCCTAGAGATGAAAAACTGATTAAAGGGATACTAGAATCAAATGCTTCGTCTGTTAGCCAATGGGCTTATTACCCAACTCAAGCGTTTATCAATTTCATAGACCGCACTCTTAGCTATTGGCTTGCAAGCATTAAAAGCATTGTGGGACAACCAATCCCTAACATGTTCACTGACCTAATTTGGCTTAAAAAAGTTGCTCTGGAGCGGCTTGAGCAGTTGAAACGGCAAGCTCAACGAGCGGTACACCGTAGAGCATTCCATCATTACTATTTGCAAGCTGACTCTATTGAAATTCAAACTTTGATCTGGGAAGAGTCTAAGTTCACTCCAACAGAAAAGAAACTGGGTGTATTTTCGAATAAAGCAGGGAATGCTGATCTTCAAGCGGTAGAGTGTAGTTTACTATCTACAGGTGGAGAGCTGGGGTGGGTTCGAGCACCTGCTTGGTTTCTTCCACACAGTCAAACGAATACTAGTAAAGGACACAGTAAGGATATTACTGAAAAAGTGACACTCATAGATCCTTTAGTTAATGGAGAAAAAGCTGGTAAGAATTTTCAAGAAACACTGACTGATCTTAAAAAACAGCTTAGAGAGTCAGTAACCAAAAGAAACTTTGTCATGTCACCTTTGAACTTAAACCAAACCATTAGTAAATTTGACTCTAGTGCATTTTGGCAAGCAGACTATCATTGGCAAGGAGGGAGAAGCCAAGGAGGTAACTCCGCATATATCGCGAATGCTCAAGCTCAATTTTTACGCCTCACTTCGAGTGCTGATGGCACATTAAATATGCCATTAAGTGAGTTAAATAGCGTAACCCCCAACCTGGATCTTACTACAGGGGCTTCTATTCAATCGAAATTTAGTTTGTTAAGTGGCCAGATTGCGTTCACTTCATGGTTTCCTGTCAATCAAGCATCTCCTGAGCAACGACCAATTGGTGGCTTTGGGCTAGATATCCCCTATGTAGCAAGAAATAGCTCAACGAATAAAAATGAGCGACGTACATACAACGCGGGGGAATGTTACGTAAAACTTAGCGCTAAGGTATACGGGCTTGCTGCTGCTTCATGCCAGATTTCTGGCAATTTTTCATTCGGCCCCTCTGAAACAAATGGTGGCATTGGTGTGAAAGGCAAATCAATCAAAGTTCTCGACCCCAACCGCTCAGAAGACACAAGCGTTCAAGCTAGGGTAGTTGCGGATACAGGAGTGAGATCCCCAGTTGCTGCTGCACAAGCAGGCGCAAAAGTGGATGTATTCGCAGGCGTTGAAGCAGGAGGGACC
>NZ_JATABH010000103.1:0-3581 GCF_036533775.1 Vibrio sp. M260112
AGTGGGCTGCAAAAGAAGTGGGTAGTTTAACCTTCGGGAGGACGCTCACCACTTTGTGGTTCATGACTGGGGTGAAGTCGTAACAAGGTAGCCCTAGGGGAACCTGGGGCTGGATCACCTCCTTATACGATGATTATTGCGATGAGTGTCCACACAGATTGATATGTCTTTATTAGAGCCCTCCATAGTGTCCCGTTCGTCTAGAGGCCTAGGACACCGCCCTTTCACGGCGGTAACAGGGGTTCGACTCCCCTACGGGATACCATCTTTAAACATTCTCCTTGAGAGTCTTTAAAAATGGTTACTTCTTTGGAAGTGATTTGCTCTTTAACAATTTGGAAAGCTGACGAATAACAACAATCCCCATATCTTTGATATGCGTTGTTATTCAAATTAAAAGTTCTCAAATCCTAACTTTCTTTAATAAAGAGAAAATTAGGTACCAACACACATTCAAGTGTTCTTGGAAACATCCTTGTGATGTTTATATTTGAGTCCGGCAAAATCGTGTCTGCACATGTATAAAAATGCAGACAACTTTGGTGACTAACAAAGACCCTTTGGGGTTGTATGGTTAAGTGACTAAGCGTACACGGTGGATGCCTTGGCAGTCAGAGGCGATGAAGGACGTATTAACTTGCGATAAGCCCAGATTAGGTAGTAAAAACCTGTGAGTCTGGGATTTCCGAATGGGGAAACCCACTTACATAAGTAAGTATCGCTGCGTGAATACATAGCGCAGCGAGGCGAACCGGGGGAACTGAAACATCTAAGTACCCCGAGGAAAAGAAATCAACCGAGATTCCGAAAGTAGCGGCGAGCGAAATTGGACTAGCCCTTAAGCTTTTAATGAGACAGGTGAAGGCTCTGGAAAGTGCCGCGATACAGGGTGATAGCCCCGTAACCGACATCTCATCATCAGTGAAATCGAGTAGGGCGGGACACGTGTTATCCTGTCTGAATATGGGGGGACCATCCTCCAAGGCTAAATACTACTGACTGACCGATAGTGAACCAGTACCGTGAGGGAAAGGCGAAAAGAACCCCTGTGAGGGGAGTGAAATAGAACCTGAAACCGTGTACGTACAAGCAGTAGGAGCACCCTCGTGGTGTGACTGCGTACCTTTTGTATAATGGGTCAGCGACTTATATTCAGTAGCAAGGTTAACCATCTAGGGGAGCCGTAGAGAAATCGAGTCTTAACTGGGCGTCGAGTTGCTGGATATAGACCCGAAACCAGGTGATCTAGCCATGGGCAGGTTGAAGGTTGAGTAACATCAACTGGAGGACCGAACCGACTAATGTTGAAAAATTAGCGGATGACTTGTGGCTAGGGGTGAAAGGCCAATCAAACCTGGAGATAGCTGGTTCTCCCCGAAATCTATTTAGGTAGAGCCTCGGACGAATACTACTGGGGGTAGAGCACTGTTAAGGCTAGGGGGTCATCCCGACTTACCAACCCTTTGCAAACTCCGAATACCAGTAAGTACTATCCGGGAGACACACGGCGGGTGCTAACGTCCGTCGTGGAGAGGGAAACAACCCAGACCGCCAGCTAAGGTCCCAAATTATAGCTAAGTGGGAAACGATGTGGGAAGGCTTAGACAGCTAGGATGTTGGCTTAGAAGCAGCCATCATTTAAAGAAAGCGTAATAGCTCACTAGTCGAGTCGGCCTGCGCGGAAGATGTAACGGGGCTAAGCTATAAACCGAAGCTGCGGCAATGACTTTTAGTCATTGGGTAGGGGAGCGTTCTGTAAGCCGTTGAAGGTGTGTTGTAAAGCATGCTGGAGGTATCAGAAGTGCGAATGCTGACATGAGTAACGATAAAGGGGGTGAAAAACCTCCTCGCCGGAAGACCAAGGGTTCCTGTCCAACGTTAATCGGGGCAGGGTAAGTCGACCCCTAAGGCGAGGCCGAAAGGCGTAGTCGATGGGAAACGGGTTAATATTCCCGTACTTCTTACAATTGCGATGGGGGGACGGAGAAGGCTAGGTGGGCCTGGCGACGGTTGTCCAGGTTCAAGTGCGTAGGCTTGAGAGTTAGGTAAATCCGGCTCTCTTCAAGGCTGAGACACGATGTCGAGCTACTACGGTAGTGAAGTCATTGATGCCATGCTTCCAGGAAAAGCCTCTAAGCTTCAGATTGTAAGGAATCGTACCCCAAACCGACACAGGTGGTCGGGTAGAGAATACCAAGGCGCTTGAGAGAACTCGGGTGAAGGAACTAGGCAAAATGGTACCGTAACTTCGGGAGAAGGTACGCTTCTGACGGTGAAGTCCCTCGCGGATGGAGCTATCGGAAGTCGCAGATACCAGGTGGCTGCAACTGTTTATTAAAAACACAGCACTGTGCAAAATCGTAAGATGACGTATACGGTGTGACGCCTGCCCGGTGCCGGAAGGTTAATTGATGGGGTTAGCGCTTGCGCGAAGCTCTTGATCGAAGCCCCGGTAAACGGCGGCCGTAACTATAACGGTCCTAAGGTAGCGAAATTCCTTGTCGGGTAAGTTCCGACCTGCACGAATGGCGTAATGATGGCCACGCTGTCTCCACCCGAGACTCAGTGAAATTGAAATCGCTGTGAAGATGCAGTGTACCCGCGGCTAGACGGAAAGACCCCGTGAACCTTTACTACAGCTTGGCACTGAACATTGACCCTACATGTGTAGGATAGGTGGGAGGCTTTGAAGCAAGTACGCCAGTATTTGTGGAGCCGTCCTTGAAATACCACCCTTGTAGTGTTGATGTTCTAACGTTGACCCCTTATCGGGGTTGCGGACAGTGCCTGGTGGGTAGTTTGACTGGGGCGGTCTCCTCCCAAAGAGTAACGGAGGAGCACGAAGGTGGGCTAATCACGGTTGGACATCGTGAGGTTAGTGCAATGGCATAAGCCCGCTTGACTGCGAGAATGACAATTCGAGCAGGTGCGAAAGCAGGTCATAGTGATCCGGTGGTTCTGTATGGAAGGGCCATCGCTCAACGGATAAAAGGTACTCCGGGGATAACAGGCTGATACCGCCCAAGAGTTCATATCGACGGCGGTGTTTGGCACCTCGATGTCGGCTCATCACATCCTGGGGCTGAAGTCGGTCCCAAGGGTATGGCTGTTCGCCATTTAAAGTGGTACGCGAGCTGGGTTTAGAACGTCGTGAGACAGTTCGGTCCCTATCTGCCGTGGGCGTTGGAAGATTGAAGGGGGCTGCTCCTAGTACGAGAGGACCGGAGTGGACGAACCTCTGGTGTTCGGGTTGTGTCGCCAGACGCATTGCCCGGTAGCTAAGTTCGGAATCGATAACCGCTGAAAGCATCTAAGCGGGAAGCGAGCCCTGAGATGAGTCTTCCCTGACCCCTTGAGGGTCCTAAAGGGTTGTTCGAGACTAGAACGTTGATAGGCAGGGTGTGTAAGCGCTGTGAGGCGTTGAGCTAACCTGTACTAATTGCCCGTGAGGCTTAACCATACAACACCCAAAGGGTTTTGCGGACTCGATGTAAGAACATTGAATGTGTCTTTGAGACTTTAACAGCTTTCCAGATTAAAGAATTTGCTTGGCGACCATAGCGATTTGGACCCACCTGATT
>NZ_JATABH010000104.1:0-3280 GCF_036533775.1 Vibrio sp. M260112
CACAAATAGCTTTAACCGTTATGCTTATGTGATGAATAATCCGCTCAAGTATACGGATCCTACAGGGTACTTCTGGGAGGGAGGAAGTTGTAATACCGATGGTACGATGCGTGATCGTGGCGGGAGGGTTACAGGACGTTGGGATAGGGATAGAAATCGCAACACTCCAGCAACTCCGCCTCGCACCAAACCTAAGGTAAAAGAGGAAGAAGTGCCGAAAGTTGAGCCTACAGTAATCGATGATGAAGAGTATGCTAATTTTAAGGGAGGAAAGTTTGTTCCTGATGATAAGCTATACGAAACCTCATTAGCCCCAACTCAAGGTAGAATCGAAACTCTAGAAGTCGATGAAACCGTAGAACAAGATCTAAATGTTAAAACTGAAAAGTACAGTCAAGGTGAATTGATGGATACAACTGTAACAGATGTAGTTACTCTAGCAGGTAATGAATTTACAGCTGCTACTAAGAACCCAGTCGCTATATTAGCAGCTCAAGCTATGGAGGTTGCGCTAAAATCAACAGAAACTGTCAAGACAATTGAAACGCAATACAGGGGGGTAGTTTATAAAGTAAAATCAGCTCCGGCTGTTCGCTTCAGCAATGGCGATACATATATAAAGGGCGAACCTGTTGACACAGGTAGAAAAGTTACTCATCTGAAGCGTGTTGACAAGTTCTATGGTGAGGTCAATGTGAGAGAGTTTAAGTCGAGTAATCCATCATCTTTAGGTCCAATCCTTAGAAAATAAGTTAAATTATGAGAAAGAAAATATTAATGCTGTTATCAGCTTTCAGTCTTTTTTTTGCATCCCAAGTCGTTGCAAACCTTGAGTCTTTGAAAGTGAGTCAGCCTATGCTAGAAAAAGATGTAGCATGTGAAGTAGTAGAGGAAAAAATATCTACTTGTTTGGATTCTATTATGTGGTTTTCATCACCAGAGGCCTATATTTTTAAATTCAAGTTCAAATTGAATGGTGACTTTGAACCAGAAAAAATAGAGGAAATTACAATGTTACATGCTAAGCAGTTATCTGCATTTATAAATCCATTGACAGCTGCTTTTTATGATACATCTCCAACTCTGTTAGATAGCTTAGATGTGAGTAAGTATCAGGCAGAAAATATAATTGTTGAAATTTTGGTGACTAGTCATAAAGGAACATACTCAGCATACCTATATCCTAGGCTAATAAATAACAAAATACATTTAATCTCTAACTTTTTTTATGGTGGGATTGATGTTTATAAACATCTAAAACAAAAATGTGAGAGTATTGAAAACATCAAAGGTGTAAAGGATAGAGAGTCTTATCAAAAGTCGTGTGTTTTTATTAACAAACAATACGCTACGCGCAAGAGCGGATAATAGTACCGGGAATGAGCGTGGCGCACTGTCCAAACAGCTTTGCAGAAATCGAATGAACTAAATCAGAATCTTACGATCAGTTTTCGAGCGGTCGAAGGGGTGAGCCCCCCTGATTTTATTGTAGATACTTATCTTCTTCTAAGCAGCATTGCTCATCATAAGCATCGTATCGACCCCTTGGACCTTTAAAGTGGATGCTAACCACCATGCCTTTCTCTACAAAATAACGTAGGTTGTCACATGAGACTGTTCGTCCCCAACTTTTTACTGTACTAGTGCGCCAGTAGTATCCTGTCGGAAGTGATTCTACAGTAGAAATGACACCTTCATCCGACACCTTAAATCCGTCCCAGTCAGCGAGGGCTTTTTGTGCTTCATTAATGGTTTCGTTGCTAGCTGTCGGTGTAGGCACCTCTGGCGACAAAGTTTGGCAGGCAGATAGAGTGTAGTGGCATAGTGAATTTGGTCACTTAGTTAGAGGTGATACCATCACCTCATAAGTTAACAGGTGACATTATGACAAAACGTACAAGACGACTATTTAGTGCAGAATTTAAGTTAGAAGCAGCGCAGCTAGTCCTAGACCAAAACTACTCAGTAACTGAAGCGGCCCAAGCTATGAATGTGGGCAAATCTACGATGGATAAATGGGTTCGCCAGCTAAGAGAAGAGCGCCAAGGGAAAGCGCCCAGTGGCATGGCGAGAAGAGGGTCCATTAGAAGTCGTGCAACAAGCTATTACTAATCGTGGTTACACAGGGCATGAAGAGATAGTCGAAGTAGGCTTAGTGCATATGAATCCCCCTCTGGCAGGATAGTTGTCACTGTTAAAATTTAACCAGTGTAGGGCGGTAAGAGTGAATTGTGTCTCGTATTCCAACAGAAAGAAAAGAAGCCATATTGAAGAAGCTACTGCCTCCATACTCAGTGTCAGTGAGCGAACTTTCAAAAGAGGAAGGTATTAGCACCGCAACCCTGTATCATTGGCGACAGCAACTCAGACGTTCAGGAGCCGCAGTGCCAAACAGCAACACTTCATCAGAGCAGTGGTCTGCTCAAACTAAACTCGCCATCGTCGCCGAGACTTACTCGATGACCGAGAATGAACTCAGCCAATATTGTCGTGAAAAAGGTCTGTTTCCAGAGCAAGTTCAACGCTGGCGCAGCGAATGCATGCAAGGCTTCATGTCGAGTAAAGAGCGGGAAGCGGAAGCAAAGAAACAGGCCAAAGCGGATAAGCTTGAAATCAAAGAACTTAGGAAGGAGTTACGCCACAAAGAAAAGGCGCTCGCTGAAACGGCTGCCCTGTTGGTTCTACGAAAAAAGCTCAGAGCCTTTTACGGGGAAGAGCCAGAGGACGACTAACCTCAACCGATGAAAGGCAGTACCTGATTACGCTTATCCACGATGCCAAGCAAAGTGGTTGCCGCTTAGAGCGAGCTTGTTATGAGGTTCAAATTGACCTGAGGACGTATCGTCGATGGTATCGGCAAGGAGAGATCCAAGCGGATAAAAGACCGACCAGTGTCAGACCAGAGCCAGCTAACAAGCTCTCTCAGCAAGAACGTGATGCAATTATCGAGGTGTGTAACCGCCCAGAGTTCGCGAGTTTACCTCCAACTCAAATCGTACCGACACTGCTTGATAAAGGTGAGTATATCGCCTCAGAGTCGAGCTATTATCGAGTACTGAGTGCACAAGGATGGGGATACTTCAGGGACAGGCACCATTAAAAAGTAACAGACAAGTCAATTACATACATTACCCCTATCGCTGCAATTTTCTCTAGGTCTCCAACAAGCTGGGCCGCATGCGGTAACCAAAGCCAATGGTTTAAATTACCAGTATGATGCTAACGGTAATATGCTACGTGCACGAGCGGATAACAGTACCGAGAATGAGCGTGAACTCGA
>NZ_JATABH010000105.1:0-3205 GCF_036533775.1 Vibrio sp. M260112
TGTCGGTCGAATACAGCAATCTGAAACACATTTTTTGCTAAATCGATACTAATAAGCCTATATTTCATGTTGGTCACCTTTATCCTTGATTCTGTCAAAAGTTAATCATGGCACATTGCGATGCCGAGATAGAGGTGACCATCTCATCATACACCATAATATAAAACAGTCAGCCCTTCCCCTGTGATGCTCTTAAAGTGATACAATCTGCGCATCAGAATTATCGAGAAACTCTATGTTTATCCATCATGTTAACGGCATCGACTGGCTGGTGATTACCGCTTTTGAAGAACTGAAAACCATGTTTATCGAAGACGCTGGAGCGATCCCCTCTTGCTTCTCTACCGCCAGCGAATTGAGCCTGATTGATCAAGCAAAACGCGCTTATGGCTACCTGCCAACATTGAGTGGAGTCATCACTGATACCGGCACTTTTCAAAGTCAGGATAACGAAGAAGATTTAAACCCACAGCTTGCCTGCCTAGTTGAGGGACGTGGTCGGGTGTTTATCTATCACGGTGGCTTTGTCGCTTTTGTCGATGATGAGCAAACCTTTATTACCCGAATGGACTGACAAGTTTTCGGTAAGTAGATATCAGTGAATTAAATGTAGCCGGGTCTTATCTTCAATAGAAGCTCAATCCTGCGGTTGTTCGATGACGGTAAAAGACAGATTAGAATATGTATTTTGAAGCCATAGTTGATTGTTATATGCCTAGCTTCTATCTATACTTAGTGCGTATTAATAATGCGCATACGGTTACTTTATGAGAAATGCATATAGCACAAACGCACCTAAAAAGGCTACAAACCTGAGTCTAAACAGCGAGTTGCTCGCCGAAGCTAAACGCCTAAACATCAACCTGTCAGCTACAATGGAAAAGGCGTTGGAAAAAGAAGTAAAGCAACAATTGAAAGCTGAATGGTTAAAGCAAAATGCCGAAGCGATTGAAGCTTGTAATGACTTAACTGTCAAACATGGACTATTTTCCGATTCATACCGAGTATTCTAATGTCCCAATTTACGCTTTATAAAAACAACGAAAAGCGCACGGCTAGCATTTACCCATATTTTGTGGATGTTCAAAGCGAGTTACTAGATTCTTTGAATACTCGATTGGTTATTCCCTTAACTCCTGCTGAGTTGCTTGAGAAAAAAGCCCCTAGTCACCTGTGTCCTACGATTCATATTGATGAAGGTGACTTTGTGATTCTTACCCAACAGATGGCTAGTGTACCAATTAAAATTCTGACGACTCCAGTCAACGATCTAAGCGCATTTAGAAACGAGATTATCGCCGCTATCGATTTTTTGGTTACCGGCATATGACGCTTTGTGAAGCGGGAGCAAGGCAATTCCGAAGTTATTGCATATCACTATAATGTCTCTTTACGGGATGCTGACTTATTAACTTGTGCGGATACACTCACATCTACAACCCAGAAGATTCAAATCAGTCTGATTGCCCTTCTAACTCAACGGCAACTGGAAAGTACTCTTAATCTCTTTAACCGATACATTGGACTGAATCGCGCTCACGCCTTTTACCCGTCTTATTGAGCTGATGCGATCAAAGTATTCATCTAAGTCTTTTGCGACTACCTGAACGATGTAATCTGCGCCGCCAGCTATACAGTGACACATGGTGATCCAGTCTGATTCCGCTACATAGTCCTCAAATGGGTCAGTATTTTCCACTTCATGACTGCCCAGAGTCACCAGAGTAAAGCCCGAAACCTGAAAGCCAAGCTTCTTGCGGTTCAGTCTTTCGGCATAACCTTCGATGTAGCCCTCTTGTTCCATTTTCTTCCAGCGGCGCCAGCATGGCGTTTCGCTCAGATTAACTTCTTCCGCTAACTTGCTGTTGCTGATGCGGCCATCTTTCTGGATACGTTCAAGAATGGAAAAATCTGTACTGTCTAACTCAAAGTTGGTGGATTCTTTCTTTTTCATAGGCTAAATAGAAATAATTTTCTCAATTTAATGATTACCATAACCCAGATAGCAATTTTATTCCTGTAGAGATAGGTAGACTGGATCTCATATCGCAACAATGACTTTATGGGAGTGAGCAATGAGTGCTCAGTTAATGACAGCTTTTATGCTGTTCGCAATTTCAATGACTCCAGGTGCGGGGAATATTGCTTTAATTGGTCTGTCGTTCGCTCCTCGGAGTGGATTACTGCTTACTCCACAGCAGCAACCTTACGCTTATGATAGTAGGGAAACTCTACTTTCAGGCAAAGGCAGTCATCTCCTAGCGGCTAGTGAACACTTACTCTTACTCGATGACAATCCACCGATCAAACGTATTGGTATCACCTTTCGTCCCGAGGGTCTGTTTATCCTTCAGCATTCGATTAACGTCGTACAGCCGATGAGCGCAATCAACCAGTGTCAGATGATGACTGAGCTAGGATTTACCGAACTGGACGCACATAAGGTAAGTGCAGATTGTTACGCGGAAAATGTCGGTTCTTACAAAACTCTTGAGAAGTGTGGCTTCGTTCAGGAAGGACGTCAGAAAGACTACTATAAGCTTGAGCACGGTTTTGATGACAAGCTCTATTATGGCATGACAGCCGAGCAGTTCAGTGCATTAAACCGCTGATAAAGCAAAAGGCCGTTAAACACCTTAGTCGGATTTAACGGCCTTTTTGTATCAAGTGCTTAGTTAGCCTGGTTCTGGCTCTGAAGCTTCTCTTTCGCTTCTTCAACTTTAGAGAAGTCCAATCCCAACTCTTCAACCGCTTCTTTGATTAGCGCAGGGTTTTGCATGACTTGCGCCATCAGCATTTGAAGTTTGTCTTGAGGTAAGCCCAATTGACTGATAGATGCCATTGCAGCAAAAGGGTTTTGTGTCAGAGTCTGAAAAATCTCGTTGATTTGTGCGTCGCTGATGTTGCTTTCTTTTAGCAGTGCAATAATCGGATTCATCATGTTTCCTTTTTAGTTGGTACTCATTTCGCCAGAGTGTAGCACTGGTTCGGGTACGATTGAACTCCCAGCCGGCAGGATTCCAATGCTACTTTGTAGGGCGATGTTAGTCGCAGATGTAAATTACCACCTTCTAAAGAAGGTGGCTTTGTGTGAGCCCCCTAAAAGGGGGCCTTTGTTTAATCCAACGCCAACTGGTGCTGCTCTACTCGCTCTTGCTTCTCTTGATGTCTTACATATCGGCGTATGATTTCTTCATTGATTCCA
>NZ_JATABH010000106.1:0-3081 GCF_036533775.1 Vibrio sp. M260112
GATCCCTAAAAAGTTAAGGGCGATGCGAGAGCGAGTGAAGCGCTACATTCTGCCAGAGCGAAAAAAACGGCCCAAATCAAGGACCGTTCGTATGAATAAGACTCGCTATCCAGTTCGTTCCAAACACGTTAAGTGATAGGAGTTAACCCTAAGGTCGCCTTTGCGTTTCTAAACCACCGCCTTCATGACGGTGGTGACGACTTTTCCTATCACCGCAAACTCGTTGAGTTTGTCCTCGTTCACGATAAATGAATCATATTCTTCTTTGTTGTCTGAGATGACTTCATAACCTTCTGCCATAATGTTGTACTTCAGACGTTTAATGTAGACATGTTTACCGATACGAACGACGTACACGCCGTGCTTAACTGGGTGTTCTGATCCTCGAATATCGACAAGAACCTCATCGCCATCACTTAAGGTATCGTCCATTGAGTCGCCGTGACAGATAATGATTCTGGCGGTTTCTTCTGTTAATCCGAAACGCTTTAGCCATTCACATGGGAGAAACTCAGTGCGAAGTCGAAACTCAGCATCGTTCAATGTACTGAAACCGCAGGCTGCATAGACGTTATAGACGGGAACAGCACACATATTTTCAATTTGAGAGACGGCATTCACGGTTTTTACGTTTGCGATTTCCGTCACATTATCAGGAATAACGTCATCACCATACTTTGCGCGTAGTTCAGCAATCACTTCTTCATCAAAATTTGAGATGTGATATTCAAGCCCAGCGCCTCTTCCGCTAGCTCTGCGGGATATCCAATCAGCTTTTTTAGCTTTTTGACTGAAACCTTGAGGGGTCGTTGGAAACCCAGCTATTCCCTGTAAATCCGAAGTTTTAAACCATTCGCGCACGAAAAACCCTTAAAACAGACATTGACCAATCTTATTATTCCGATCTATCATTCCAACAAAATCCGAGAAAACTCTAGATAATTCGAGAAAATCCACTTAAACAGCAATTCTTAATGTGGTTTTAGACCGATTAACACTGATTCACCAATGTATCACATGCTCGTCTCGGCGTGTAGTGATGTAGGGCACTGATTATGAATACAAAATATGCACTCCATGCTCGTTTTGGTACACCGATTGTAGCGTTGGGCGATATTTGCGAAGAGTTCTTCCATATCAACGCCGAAACCGCCAATGGCAAAGCAAACAGCCAATCTTTACCAATTCCCACTTTCCGAATGGAAGATCACAAACGCAGCCCGTTTATGGTTCACCTTGATGACCTCGCTGATCTGATTGATTTACGTATTCGCGCTGCCAAGCATGAGTTCACTATTCAAGGCAAACTTTCCGATGAAGAGATGCAGATTGTCCAGAAGTGGCAATGGCTCCATCAAAATCAAAGGCAAGCCCGACGCAATAAACGTAAAAAACGCCTTAAAGAAGTAAAGAAAGAGCTTGGTAAGGAAGCAATGAATGATGCCGTTCCATTAAGTAAGAGGGACGAACTATGAACCAACCACTCATGACCACCATCGCTTGTCCGTATGTCGCGGTAGCGCCCCCTAGAGATAAGACGCTGATCAATATAGTGGCGATGACGGAAATCGCCGCCCGCGAAGCGATGGAACCGCTCGGCTAACTGAACCCTTACGCGTTGTAGAGAGTATCTGATATAGAAGCAAACCAAACAATGTGCGTCTTTTTGGCGGATGTACAACATAAGTACAACGAGGCATGCAGCTTGTTTCGCCAACGTCACCTTAATGAGCTCACAGAGATAGCCAACACCTATGGCCTACGAGCAAATATGCTACGCAAGCTTGACCTGGTTACCGCTCATATTGCGCCAAGTAGCAAGGCAGAAAGCTTCATTAAACGCGCTCTAAACAACTCCATTCTCGCAGGGGAGATTTCGCAGTTGGCGATAGACAATGCCAGCGACCGAACGCTTCCTCACACTACCAAAAACTCAATCATCAATAAGTGCCAGCAGAACGCGCTCGGAGGTCAGGCGTAAATAAGTTTCAATCAGAGATGGAGGAACGAGCATGAAGTATTTCGCCCTTCGTTTATTTGGTGATGTCGCCCTCAAGCGCCACAACCAGACCTTTGAACCCGAAGTCACTCCGCTTGGCGAGTTTGACTCGTTAGAGTCGGCAGTTGAACAGGCTGGCGGTTACATTGTAATGGATGCACAGGAGCTTACAGCGGTATGAAAGTTTCAAAAATACATTCCAGCGAGCGAGGCTTGGTGGCCAAGGATTTCTGCGCTGTTGCTCGCGCATTAGACAGTGTGGTTCACCACCCTCCCTGCGTGTTCATTAAGTCTGATACCAAGGGTGACTTCTTAGGCTGGGCGATTTCGGTGTTTAGCCCGGCACACCGTGAAGCCATCTATCTGCTATCGCACGGTAAGGAGTTAGCGCTCTTCCCTACCCTTCAGGAAGCAATGATGTTCTTGAAAGAGGAGCACATTTTCACTTTCAACGTGAGTTCGGCAAGTTGAGGTAATTAAGAGTGAAGATATGGAGTACAGCCCGAGGAGAGAATTGATGCTAATGCCCGCCCTGAATGCGGTTTAACACACTAACGTCTGTCGAAGAGATTATTTATACCGTGGGCCAGCCACCAGATCCAGACCTGCAACCTAAGTTGTGTAAGGGGATCTGATTCACATCAAAGAATATATCGACATCAATACGATAAATCTTTGTTTTATATTACGCTTCACTCATATAAAAAACCAATTACAAAGGATATGTGATGCATATAAAGCAAGATGATCGCTCAACGAATTTAGAGAACAAACCAAGGCCTAAACAATGGCTAGAAAGCAACCCTGAACAGGCTGAGCTATATCTAAAAGTGGTTGAATTTCTTAGTCTTCATTACATAGGTGATGATGAAGGGTATGTTAACACCAAAGATATGCAGTATCGGTTGAGCAACCATAGGTCTGGTGGCTACGTGCTGAGGAATCCCCTGATGATTTAGATAAAAATCATCAAGTTAAGGTAGATGCACATCTTGTCATGTGATCAAATGGTTTCGCCAAAAAACAACAACCAAACAACAAGATGCGCGAACTCAATATCTTACATGATTCTCTCTACCAAT
>NZ_JATABH010000107.1:0-2869 GCF_036533775.1 Vibrio sp. M260112
TTCGATCCCCAAAAAGTTAAGGGCGATGCGAGAGCGAGTGAAGCGCTACATTCTGCCAGAGCGAAAAAAACGGCCCAAATCAAGGACCGTTCGTATGAATAAGACTCGCTATCCAGTTCGTTCCAAACACGTTAAGTGATAGGAGTTAAGCCTTAGCTGCCTTTTTGTTATTTCATTTGCTCATCAAGGTTTAGCACGGTGAGTGCATTGCTCACACTTGTGGCGATCACGTCAATCACACCAGTTCGCAACGCTCCAAGTAGCGCAAGCGGTTTACTGTTTTCTGCTGCAATGGCGATAACCTGCGAAATCGGTCGAAACTCGTCAATGCTCAGCCCGATCACTCGATCACTCATCACGGTTGTGGCGGATTGACCATGTATATCAAAGAAATCGTAACCAGCAAAATCGCCAACCACCCCTTGTTGCATCCTTGATTGAACAACTTCCTCGGCAGTAAACCACCCAAGATCAACCATATAACTGTTTTCGCTCATGTCACCAATACCGACCAAGGCAACATCAGCTTTACGTGCCAAGTCTAAGGTTTGTTTGACAGTTGCGTTTTGCATAAAGGCGAGCTTCTGTTCTCGGTTCTCCGCGTAAGCTGGCGCATACAATGTTTCTGAGGTTCCGCCATAGCTTTTGGCAAATTGACGGCAGATGTGGTCGGCATTAAACATCCCCCCACGTGGATGGATACCACCAATACCACATACGAATTTAACGTCTCTTTGCGGAATAACGCCGACATGGTGCGCTACAGCGGAGACATTGCGTCCCTGCCCCACGGTCACAACAGAACCGTTTTGAATCGAGCTCGCCATATATTTCGAGACTAGACCCGCAACCTGCTGACGCTGTTGCTCTTCAACTGGTTGATCCAAGGCGATCAAAGCACGCTTAACACCAAATCGTTCGATAAGACGTTGTTCTATTTTAGCGCTAAAAACTGGGTGATATTTGACCGTGATCTCCACAATACCTTCGTCTCTGGCCTGCTTTAGCATCCGACCAACTTTGGCACGTGAGACAGAGAACTTCTTCGAAATCTCCTCTTGTGTCGCACCATCCTGATAGTAGGCCACTGAGATTTCAGTCAGTAGATCTGCGTTGTCATCCGAAATGTCATTCTGAGATTTGTTCATTGGTGTATTTTCCAAACCAAATAAATCGCACCTAACATGTGCTCACAGCCGTAGCATATGTCACAACCCGCCATTTTGGCAACATTTGCTCAGTGAAATTACAAATTCTCAGCGCGTTTTTTATCCTTCATACACTAGCTTGAACCCTTACTGCTTCTTGGCAAACGTTTAGTTATCCTGCCACCAGTCAGGTTTGAAAAAAATACTTGATGAACATCACTTAAAAGCTCATTCGGCAATTGACTTTCTATCTTTATAAGATAATTATGAACCCATCATTTACTCAGCGTTCGAGCAAATGTTCACAACAAATGTTCATACGTTGAAAATTATTTAGGTTAAGTAAGCTGAGTTGTCCTTAGCGGAAAAATCGACTATTACTTAACTCGCTTGCAATTGCATCCCCATATCATGTCGTGATCTGGGAGCCCAATGAAATAGGATGATCGAAATGAGCAACAAATTAGAGCAACTTCGTAAACTAACGACTGTAGTCGCTGATACTGGTGAAATTGATGCAATCAAAAAATACCAGCCAGAAGACGCAACGACTAACCCTTCTCTGATTCTTAAAGCCGCTCAAATCGAAGAGTACGCGCCTCTAATCGACGCTTCTATCGAATACGCAAAATCTCAAAGCTCTGATAAAGCACAGCAAGTACAAGATACGTGTGACATGCTAGCGGTAAACATCGGTAAAGAAATCCTTAAAACCATTCCAGGTCGTATCTCTACTGAAGTTGATGCACGTCTTTCTTACGACATGGAAGGCAGCGTAGCAAAAGCACGCCAGCTAGTTAAAATGTACAACGATGCAGGCATCACTAACGATCGCATCCTTATCAAGCTAGCGTCTACTTGGGAAGGCATCCGTGCCGCTGAAATCCTAGAAAAAGAAGGCATCAACTGTAACCTTACTCTTCTATTCTCTTTCGCTCAGGCTCGCGCATGTGCTGAAGCTGGCGTATTCCTAATCTCTCCATTCGTTGGTCGCATCATGGACTGGTACAAAGCGAAAGAAGGTCGTGACTTTGAAGCACAAGAAGACCCAGGCGTGTTGTCAGTATCTAAGATCTACAACTACTACAAAGAGTACGGCTACAGCACTGTCGTCATGGGCGCAAGCTTCCGTAACATCGGTGAGATCCTTGAGCTAGCTGGCTGTGACCGTCTGACTATCGCTCCTGCTCTTTTAGCAGAGCTTGAAGCAGCTGAAGGTGAAGTCGTTGAGAAGCTAGTTGATTCTAAAGGTTCAGCAGCGCGTCCAGCAGCAATGACTCACGCTGAGTTCCTATGGGAACACAACCAAGACCCAATGGCTGTTGAGAAGCTTGCAGAAGGTATCCGCAACTTCGCAGTAGACCAAGGCAAACTTGAAGCAATGATTGAAGCGAAGCTTTAATCACCAGAATTTCTAGAGGGGAACGTTTGCGTTCCCCTCTTATTATCCTTTCTTAAGAAACAATCTATTAATCGGTATTTATTATGGATCACTCTCTTCAATCAAGAAAGCATCTAGCAAATGCAATCCGCGCTCTAAGCATGGATGGTGTACAACAAGCTAACTCTGGTCACCCAGGCGCACCTATGGGTATGGCTGATATCGCTGAAGTTCTTTGGCGTTCACACCTAAATCACAACCCAGCTAACCCAGAGTGGGCTGACCGCGACCGTTTCGTCCTTTCTAACGGCCACGGCTCTATGCTGATTTACTCTCTGCT
>NZ_JATABH010000108.1:0-2797 GCF_036533775.1 Vibrio sp. M260112
ACATCATCTGGCGGGGGCAACACGAACTCTGGGGCAGCTACAAGCACCAACATCTACAAGGCCTCACCAAACAATACTTTGAAGACGCCGCCAACGACCCAATAGAGTGTGATTTACGTTACCAAGGCCAACTTTACGACCGAGAAACAGGGCTTTACTACAACCGGCACCGTTATTATGATACAGACAGCGGGCAGTATTTAAGCTCAGACCCCATCGGCATGGCGGGTGGTTTAAGACCACAAGCGTATGTGCACAATCCGATGGACTGGGTGGATCCGTTTGGGTTGGCAAGATATCCGGGAGTAGATTTTACTGGCTCAGGCGCACTATACCCAGTATCTAATGGTCAGAAAAATATCGTGAAAATTAAAATGAAGGGAAGCAGGGGACTTGATTTCAAAGCCGCAAACGAAGCTGCCGGATTTAAGAGTCAAGCTGGCAATTATACACAAAGATCTCATCCATCAGGTTATACATGGCACCATTTAGACGACTATGATCCTGTCACAAACACCACTACAATGCAGCTCGTAGAAACATCAGCTCATGAAGCAACATCAGCTCATGAAGCAACATTCCCTCATTCTGGATCTGTAAGTCAGTTTGAAGAACATCATGGAGTAAAATATGGTTCCAGTGAAGCCAAACAAATAACAAAATCTTATGATAATAAACCACCTAAGTGTATTAAATAAGGATTATTGAAATGGACTACGACGTTACCGATGAAGGTGTAGAATGCACAATTAATATTGGTGAAAAAGACATGGTAACGGTCATTTTTGCTGACGTATTCGAACTAAATGATACTTGCAAAGTATGGATTAGTGAGCTTACTAAAAACTGGTACCAATCAACTAAAAACATTGAAGAGCATATATCGGAATATTTAAATAGAGTTTATTCCAAAGATTCAAAGGATTACGAACTAGAGCATATCTATATATATGTTGAAGATGATATTGGGACATTTGGGTTAATGTTCAGGCTAGAAATTGATATAGAGCATGGTCTAGGGATAAAATTTGAAGATTTTGAGATTAAAAAGGTTGGTTCTGCCGATATTGCCTTCGTTTAAGGACCAAAAAGCCTGAAAACCCTAATGCAAGAACGAACCGAGGCGGTAACAACATAAACGATCAGATTAGGGACATTCATTTACAGATTTTGATTTCATGCCGAAGCCTCGTTACAAAACCACGAACGCTGGCGTTACCGTTATGATCCTTTTGGAAGGCGAATCGCAAAAGAGTGCGATCAAAGCCAAACCAAACACGCTAACCTGCATTACCTGTGGGATGGCGACAACCTGATTCAGCAGCAGAAAGTGTGTGCGGATGGCACGGCGCTCAGCACCATTGAATGGGTGTATGAACCCGACAGTTTTAGGCCGCTGGCGCAAATCAATACCGATAATGTGCATGGCACCTCGGCGCTCAGCTATGTGGTCACCGACCACGCCGGCACACCGCGCGAGCTATGCAGCGAGCAAGGCCACATCATCTGGCGGGGGCAACACGAACTCTGGGGCAGCTACAAGCACCAACATCTACAAGGCCTCACCAAACAATACTTTGAAGACGCC
The DNA here is from genome assembly GCF_036533775.1 of Vibrio sp. M260112. Lineage (NCBI taxonomy): Bacteria > Pseudomonadati > Pseudomonadota > Gammaproteobacteria > Vibrionales > Vibrionaceae > Vibrio > Vibrio sp. M260112. The sequence goes on from NZ_JATABH010000108.1 coordinate 1,589, forward strand.
GCCAACCACCCAATAGAGTGTGATTTACGTTACCAAGGCCAATTTTACGACCGAGAAACAGGGCTTTACTACAACCGGCACCGTTATTATGATACAGACAGCGGGCAGTATTTAAGCTCTGACCCCATCGGCATGGCGGGTGGTTTAAGACCACAAGCGTATGTGCACAATCCGATGGACTGGGTTGATCCGTTTGGGTTGGTGGGGGCAGCGCATGGAGATGAACCGAAGCGACCGCTGGACTGGGGGGGGCAAGGATCCCCAAGGTCTTAGCAGAAAGGACCATGTGCGCAGACATGATGTGGATGACCCAAGCAGAAACACTGCCCATGGTGTATTTAATGACAACTCAATTAATCAAACAGCTGATGCTTGGAAACGAGCTAAAGAAACAGGAATTCAGCCACAAGTACAAGGAAATAGATTAGTTTACGACATACCATCTCCAAACGCAGGAATTCAAGGAGGTAACCCTTCTCTCCCAGGACATGGTCAAAATCTAAATACAATTCGAATAGTAACAGAATTAGGCTCAAATTGAGTAATAACAGCTTTTCCCAAATAGGATTAAAATTGTACGATGAAAAATGTATTTTTCTTAAATCATGATTATAACATGCATGAAAGACAAAGTGATGGAGTAGAGCTCTGTACAATCCCAGAGTTTTTTGACAACAAAATTTATTTTTATTGCAGTGAATATGTGATGTTTTGGGACAAAATTGAAGATGTTGGAGATTTTGACAAATGCTGCAATTTTAAACTTAAAGGAAAAATACTCCCAGCTACTCTTGAAGAAATTTGTTCCGCAAAATTATGTAATTATATTGACTCCGTTAAAGAATATACTATAGAAAATAGTAAAATTTTGGAAATAAAGTATATTAATCTCAAATAATTTCGAGGTTATATACTGAGGAATCCCCTGATGATTTAGATAAAAATCATCAAGTTAAGGTAGATGCACATCTTGTCATGTGATCAAATGGTTTCGCCAAAAAACAACAACCAAACCACAAGATGCGCGAACTCAATATCTTACATGATTCTCTCTACCAATTCTGACCTGGCGAGCATTTTACCTTCCTCTGTGACCCCACTCATTATCAGTGATGCTGGATTTAAAGTGCCATGGTACAAGTCTGTTGAAGAGCACGGATGGTACTGGCTGAGTCGAGTAAGAGGTAAAGTACAATTTGCTGAACTCGG
>NZ_JATABH010000109.1:0-2717 GCF_036533775.1 Vibrio sp. M260112
CGTTGATATAACTCAATTAACAGCTACTGAGTTCCCTATTCCTTTTGATCCCGTTGTTAGTTTTTCAAATGAAATTATTGATGTATCTTTCTCCCCTGAAACCGCTCATACATATTCTTATCCAGCGGTTATGTTAGCTTGTTTAAATACTTCCGATTGCAATTGGCTTTGATGCATACGGTAAAGTTTCAGGCTTTTTGTTTGATGAAGCTTCTTTAAATGAACCAAGGAAAGATTGATGGATGCTAGTTTTGTTTCGAAAATGGTGACTAATACCATGCCATTTTGTTTTGTTCCCGGTGTGGCTGCCTATATTCAATCTGGCGAAGTAGCGGTGTTATTTTTAGCTTTCAGTACGCTCTTTGGATTAATGGATAAATCAATGCATCAACTATTACTATCAAATTCTAGTTATCGTAAATGGGCTGCTATTTTAGTCTTAGTTTCTGGTGGGCTATGTATGTTTCTATCGGTAGGTACTGTGATATGGATCACATTGATACCGAGTATCGCTTTAACCTACTCAGCCTTGCTTGGGGTAGAGGGAAGAGGCTAGATTTTTATGCCCTCTAAAATAAGGGGGTAATGCTTCTTGAAAGTGAGAATTAAAGCTTGCCATTTTATGGTTCAGTTTCCTACAGAGCTTTGTTGTTTTTAATGCTAGAGATGGCTGAGGGTGCCTGGTGTTGTGGCACCTCCACTCCTGATTCATATGTCACTCGCTACAGCAGTGATTATGCTGCGTCTGATTTACAAGTGTTCTTCACACTATCAGCAACAAGCACTTCCAATGCTGAGATTGAGGGGTATGTGCAAGAAGCTCTTATGCGGACAGACGCTACTATTTCATCGAATTAAAAAAGCCTGAATACTCTAACTATATAGATGTATTAATACCTAAAATTAATATATTTGAATTAGAAGTTACTCATCCACTAGGTTATTTAGAGAGAGAAGCAACAATAATGAATGTTTGTATGATAAATAATATTGCTGCATGTGGGTATCAGGGAGTCTTGGAAGAACGACCTCGCGCTTGGCCTGTAGTGGAGTGGAAACGATGAAAAAGCTTGTACTGTTGGTTGGGTTGATATTTTGGACAATTTTGCCGAATGCACAAGCTTCATCACTCCCAGGGTAACCGCATGAGTAGATAATTTGTAAACGAAAACCACTCTCTTTGTTAACTTGCTAAGAGTTGAGCAGCGTAAGTCGAGATTTATGCGGTCAAGAAACAAACAGGGATAAAAGAAAAGCACCTTCACACAATTATCTCACGGTTAATGATTTGTGAAATTTAACATTAATTCAACTCATGCGCTCGCCCTGTCATCACTCCCTAATGATTGGGAAATTTTATTAGCTAAGAAAATAGTTATTGAAAACAAACATGAAGGTTACGACCTAGCATTAGACACATTTGAACGGAGCCTTCCTTCAGATATGAATGGTGATTCTTGGTATTTTACATTTCTAATTCACTATTATAGCAAGGAGTATGATCGAGATATAAGCCAGTATGTCTCTATTTTGGAAAAGGCGAGAGAAAAAGGTAGCGTTCTTGCTATATCCACCATGTATATAATCTATTCGCGGCCACATTTGGTTTCTGTTATAGATATGGATAAAGCTAGTCGCTTGAAGAGAGAGTATCAGAAATTAGTCTCCGATGGGGTTATTAGTAATGAGTACAGTTTTGAGATGGTTGTAAATACGTCGATGAAGCTTTTGGGCTTGTATTGAAAATCAATGATGGAACAGTGAATGATGCTGTTTCAGTAGGTTGTAATACGGTGATGACGTGTGAATAAACAAGATGATAAGTGGGATACAACAGCAATATATGGCGTACTTTGGTATGGTATTGGGATTCTGTTTTTTAAGGGAGATTACTTATTAGCGATACTTAGTAGTTTTGCTTATACAAGTGTAGTCTCTTTAAATTCGGTTTTACAACCGGTACGTAAAAAGTATCCGTATTTTATTATGTGTGTTGTTACTTCGTTTATATATATGTGGGGAATTGTGTATGTATTCCAAGTATTAGAGATTAACAATTTATGGAGGACGTTAGCAGCCATGCCTTTAATATGTTTTGTATATTGGTTTGGGACTCGAAAAGTACGCCCCCTGCTTACAGAAAGAAAGGAAAGTTAATCATATGAAACTTAGTTACTGCTTCCGTAAAGTATACGGATCCAACAGGACACTGGGTGTGGTGGGCCGCTGCAATGGCGTTCTTTGTGTTTGTGGTGAGTCAAACCTTTAAAAACCCAGCAATCCAAATGGCCGGAATGGTGGTTGGTGCAATTGCGATTGGTTATGCCGCTTCAGGGTTATATGCTGGATTGCAACCCATGGCACAAGCAGCTGCGAGTGGAGCGACCGCTTCATTCTCAACAACCTATATCACTACTGGGGATTTTGACGATTCTCTTCAGGCAGGAATAATAGGCGGTTTGTCTGCGGGAATCACCTATGGGGTGGCCCATGGTGCTGCGGGTGGAACGAGTCCGTTTGGAGTGGCTTTACCTCTTGCTCATGGTGTGGTTCAAGGTGGTTTCCATGAATTGCAAGGTGGTAGCTTCAAGCAAGGCTTTATCAGCGGTGTCATTGGTAAGCTTGGTGGAGGAATTGTTCATGCCAATGTTCAAACGCAGACTCTTCAAGCTGGAGGTATGATTATCGTGTCAGGTATAGCGGCCGCAGCAAGTGGT
>NZ_JATABH010000110.1:0-2663 GCF_036533775.1 Vibrio sp. M260112
CCGTTGGCACCTACTTTGGCGAGGGTGGCGAAATCAAACACCTTATCCAGTTTGGTATCTTGCGGCGCTTTCCATTCCAGCCCCCCTTCAACCTGACCTCCAACTTGAGCACCACCAAAGATATCGCCTTTCACGCCGACACCACCAGAAGCATTGGTACCCATACTAACGCTTGGAGAGAGCAGTATTTGGTGGCCGGGGTTGTTGTTGGCTTGATTAGTGAGTTCTAAGCGCCCGCTGGTCATCGCACCAACAAAACAGCTGAGCATTAAGCTAACTTTGGCTCTAAAGTGACCAAAAGGATAAACGGCAGGCTGTTTGTTGGCATCAAGATAGCTAAGCTCTAGGGTATAACCACCTTCATAGGGGAAGTAACGGTGAAGCCCAACCGCACCTTCAGCGAGAGCGAAACTGGCCTCCGCACCAATGCCAATATCTATTTTGCCTTCGGATGGTTCAATCGTACTTTTGACGCTGGCTTGGGCCGCAAAGCGCAGTAGTTGCGCCTCTTGAGAGCTGGCAAAAAGAACTTCGCCATTGTCATCATGCAGCTTTTGAGTCGCTTTCCATTCATGGGCTTTCCAACCGTCCGCTTTCCAGTTGGCAAAGACAGCCTCTAGCTTACCGGTCTCGATATCATCGCGAATGCCTTTTTTAATGTCTTGGATAAAGGCTTGCTTTAGCCCTTGCCAGTCCCTCGCTTCTAAGGCTCGAGTGACTTCGGCATTAACGGTATTTTGTTTCCAGTTGTTTTTGGCACGCTCGACAAAATCCGCTCGCAGGTACACAAGTCGATTTTCGCTCACGAGCCAGGCTTCTAGCACATGCCTTTTCGCGGGTGTGCGTTCAAGCGTTTTGTGGTTCATCTTGTTAAGATCAACACTTTGTTTGTTGGAAGACTCTGGTACAACAGGTCTATTCGCTAAATTCTGCCAGTAGGTGAGCTCTTTCTCGAGAGCGGCGAGAACGTTATCGCGCACCGTGATGGTGGATGGCTCAGAGAAGTACGGGACATAAGTGTTCACTAACGCGCGGCGTTTCTCAAGTTCAGCGATTTTGCTTGCGATGTAGTTCTGTGTTTTTGGTTGTTCCGCAGACTGAGTCGCGGTGCCTGCTGCGGTGTTTTTTGGCGCGTCTACCTTGATGGCCCCTGCATAGACGCACCGCTCAAGCCACGCTTTTTTCTTTAGCGCATGCTGCTGCATCTCAGCGGGGTCAATGTTGTCGCCACTGGGTGCGTTTTCTAGCAGCGTTTTATAGGCTTGAATCAGCTCGTCGGTGATCTGAATTTCTTGTTTGAGCTTTGCTTGGTCCTCTTGCGCCAAACAGTAATAGTCTGTTGGTGAATCCCCAGTAAAAAACAGCACGTCATGGACATCGATGCCCTGACATACAGGCGCACTAAGAATTTCTCCAGTACATTTTGGCTCTAGCGCTGTACTGGGTGGCTCAGGCGAATAATCGGGCTCAGGCACCTCAATGATCACTTCTTTAGGTAGTGTTAAGGTATCTCCCGCCCGAATGTAATTTGGGTCAGTCTGACATTGCGGATTCAGCGTCAAGAGGTCGACATATTCGACGCCTTGATCAATAGCAATTTGGAGTAAGGTATCCCCCGGTTGAATAGTATAGGTAGTCATTGTCATAGGGCTCCATTACTCGTGTTAAGAATCGACTGCATCGTAGAGAGGTGTTCTGGAGTTATCGTCCACTGATATTGCTTAGGAGGGTGGAGAGGCTGTTCGATAGCCACCCAATACCATTGACCGTGGTACCAGTGAATTTGCTCTATGGATTGGAAAAACAGACTGCGTTCATCGTCCGTCATGCTCCCGAGTAATGGTAATAAGGTTCGTGGCTCATAGTAACGGAGCAAAGCGTCCGATTGCCCTGTCGAAACGACTAGACGCTCTCTGAGGAGTTTGACCAGTGACGTTTGAGGTGTGCCTTTTTTAACATATAGAAGGCTTGCGCAAGGTGTGCTTTGCATTTTCTCTATTACAATAGGAAACAGCTCTCGCCCATCTAGAGCAACTAACACGGGGCCACGTTCAATATTGGCAAATTGTGTCTGCTCGAAAAGGGGGCAAAAGAAGGGCTCTGGAACGGTTTGATAAAGCTGAACTTGCCAATTTGGCCAAAGTTCAGGCTCGATAATCATATAGACATCCCATTCGTCTACGAAAATTGGCGCAGACCCCATTTCAACGCGCCACTGAGGCATTATTTGTGGATTTGACATTGGCCACCTCTATTACATTGGCAAAGTTCTTTTAGCAACGAGCCATTTTCGACCATCTTGTTGTATGCGACTTGGTTCATGGCTGGGAGCAACCCATCCGCAGCCATTGCTTGTTGAACTGGGGGAGTTATATCCTGTGTCAGGGAGTTGGGCAGCAAAGCAATCTGCCCAGAAAAACCACTACCACTACCTGGGCTACCGCCCGAGTTTAAATTCACGTTAGGGCCAACCAAGCTAACACCAGACGCGTCTAGTTTTATAAAGCTGCCACAGGCTTTCAAAGTCATTTCAGAGCCTGCTTCGATAACGACCTTCATACCGGCTTTGATGTGGAGTTCATTGCCAATTTCAAATGCATGCAACTGAGCGATTTTTTGATGCAGACTCCCTTCCACAATCGAGGTGGCATCTTGTTTGACCA
>NZ_JATABH010000111.1:0-2651 GCF_036533775.1 Vibrio sp. M260112
TTGCCTGCCGTTAATATTAACCACAGGTGGTTTCCAATGAACCTCAGCGTCAATGGTCCCTCCTGCTTCAACGCCTGCAAATACATCCACTTTTGCGCCTGCTTGTGCAGCAGCAACTGGGGACCTCACTCCTGTATCCGCAACTACCCTAGCTTGAACGCTTGTGTCTTCTGAGCGGTTTTGATTACTTTGGGCGGGTTGTGTTTCAAAGAGCATTATTGCTTCAAGGTGCCTGGGCTGCGTCTACAGCCTTTAATCTTGGCAGCTTTGTGGCTCTGTTTGATGCTTGATTTCGACATTGCGGCAAAGGCATTGGCAGTAATATCTTCGCTTCTGTTGCTTGTCACCAGTATCTATAAATGGCGCATGCCAAGGCATTATGACATCGGTGATAAATCCAAGTATGAAGTTTAGTGTGTTTACTAAGGCGAGGTTTTAGATAAGGGCTTCAATAAAATGCCCAGCATTCGCTGGGCACAGGAATAGTAATGAATTATTAACAGGGGTGGTTTAGTTATAATACGCTACCGTCGTGATACTCTCTTGCCCCTTCCACTTCATCAATAAATATAATAGGGGTGCTTTCCCTGTTCGTAGTGACCCTCTCTATCGCCTCATTTATCGATGTTTGAGGTACCAGATCTTTACTAAAATAATTATCTAAAATATGTATTGAAAAAACGTCATTATTGTTTGCTGCAACCATCAATAACTTAATTAATTGCTGTTGGTCTTCTTCAGTAAGGGGAATGACATCATTGCTATATGGGTTTAGTGACTTACGTGTTTGATACATGTGAATTAGCTGGCGTAAAGGACGATAATAATGATTATCAACTCCTTCCTTTGCTACCTTAACAAGCTGGTTGAAAAAGTCTGAGCCTGTGTTTTCAAATCTTGTGTAGAACAAATAAGCGTATCTTGCTTTTATATCACCATTACTAGCCAAGTTTTTTAATTTTTCAAGCCCCTCTTTACCCCATCTATTATCACAATAATTGCGTAGCCATAATTGACAATCATTACTTATATTGTATTGCGGTGATAACTTGATTGCTGCATAAGGGTTCCCTAAACTTGCTGATTGTAAAAACCATTTCCCACCATCAGAAAAAGCACTCGTTGAATATGTAATCTCGCCTAGCCAATACATTGCTTCAGCATTACCTTGCATCGCCATTGGAGTCAGGAGCTTAACTGCTTTACTCCAGTTCTTCCGCTGTATTTCTACTACTGCCTCGTAAAGAGGATTATCTGGTTGGTATGTGCTTGATACATATATATTATTGTTTATTGTTGCACTATTGGAGTCCACTATTGCTAATAGTTCTCTTAGGCGTTCTTTAGGCGCTTTAGACAACTCAATATCAGTTCCAGTAGGTAACTTTACATAGGTCGCATACCCCCCAACGGCTAAAGCACCTACAAGAAGTAAGCCAAGCACATATTTAGTTATAGCAATAGCTCTCATCTCAAACTTTTCCACCAATCAAATTTCTTCCATCTCGGATCAGAATCATAAACCGACTTTACTTGACGTCTAGCTCTTCTCACAACATCTTTGTCGTCATTTGTTTCTTTACGGTAGGCTCTATAATGTAATTCCCCACTAGTATCTTTATATTGATATACTTGCATGTTACTACCCAGCATCCATATCGCTGTTTTAATATCCCCTAGAACGAGGTCACTGACATAGGTATTCACTGAGAGTAGAAACTTTTCAATTCGCTTCAAGCTATCCGCAAATTTTTGCCATTGTTTAGCGGGACTAGCCGCTTGTTCCAAATGTCCTTCCATTCTAATCATAGCCTCTTCAAATTGCCGTTGACGTGAAGCCATATCTGAATTTATAGGCTGTAACCAGTTGAAAATGTTTCTCACTGCTATCGCTTTATCTATATCCTCTAGTTGCCGAGTCCTTTGATCTTTTGGACTTTCAAACCATGTCCCTTTGCTAATGGTTGTGAGGCAAGTCAATAGATTGGCAAGCGTTTCCGGAGGTAAATTCCTCACCCATTCTTTCTTGATCTTAGAAGATGCGCTAGAGAAGTTTTGACCATCGTTAATATGACGAGCAATTACTGGAGCGAAGCTTTCCTGAAGGACTTCATTTTTATATGAATCATATGCCACTGTGGGCAACAGCATAACGTCAGCAAAACTGATCCCTAGCGCCATAGCTGTTGTCAGTCTTTCATTCAGCCGTTCGAAATCAGGATTTTTTCCGTTCTCATCCAACTCACCAAACACTTCCACATAACGAAATCCACTTTCTTTTAACACGCGAAGCAACGAATCGAGAAAACGGTCTAGTAAAACTGGACTTAGGGTTACAGAAAACTTTCCAGAGAAACCTGGTCCGCACACCGCTCTCGCTGATGTGATTAAAATAACTTGCCCGTTCTGGAACGCGAAACGGAACTCACCAGAGTATCCAATACCATAGTTTGCGGACATTTGCGCCCCAATACTACCTAGCTTACCAACTGCTTGCTCAATTTGCCTGCCGTTAATATTAACCACAGGTGGTTTCCAATGAACCTCAGCGTCAATGGTCCCTCCTGCTTCAACGCCTGCAAATACATCCACTTTTGCGCCTGCTTGTGCAGCAGCAACTGGGGACCTCACTCCTGTATCCGCAACTACCC
>NZ_JATABH010000112.1:0-2582 GCF_036533775.1 Vibrio sp. M260112
GTCCTGTCTACCGTTCGATTAGGTATGGAAGTCCTCAGGCGACCAGACTACGAGATTACTACTCAACACCTCTTAGCAACGGCCATGGCTCTAGCTGAGCAGCTCTTAAAAGATGGCTATGCACTGGCGGATTTATGAGGGGATCCCTCTCAGACCTATACCTGCCCCCCAGTTATTTCTGGAGTAATCGAGATTATTGGTGTCTACTTGGGTTCGGTGGTGTACACGAATTACATTAGTAATTTAATACAAAAGCTATTTTAGTCTTCGTAACTAAGATAAAATAAGAGATCAACATTTACTGTTGGTCTTTTTTATTGGGAGTACGATGGCACATAATTCCCCTATTTTTGATGAGCCCTACAAAGGCATACAAGTTAACTACTGTGTTTCCGCAGAATGCGAAAATTTTGGTATCAGCGACCCCGCGCTATATCAAGATGTAAAAAATGATCAGAACCTGAATATTTACTTTTGCCCTAAGTGTGGCTCTTATCCACAGAAAATTGACAATAAAGCTGTATATCAATCAGTTCAACACCAAAAACAGTACCATGGGCTAAAGGTAATCTCTTGCCCACACGAACAATGTGGTTCACACGGTTTCGCTGTTCATACTCATATGGACAAGTACCGCTCATTTGGAAAAACCAACGCATTAAAGAAACGTTATCAGTGTCGCGAGTGCAAGTGCGTTTTCACTGATCGTTTCTCTGGTATCAATACACACCTTGAACTACAGAGTGCACTGTTTTATGGGATGAAATACAACCAAGGCGTAAGAAATCTTTGCACGTTGGAAGGAATTACACCAAAAGCTTTCTACACGCATCAAAGAGATATGGTCGATAGGCTTAAATACCTCGCTCATGTCAAAGAGTATCAATTCTTTAACACTACGGACGAATGTCATCTTGCGACTGGTTATCGATATATTAATAAAGCGAGCGGGGCGATTATTGTCGCGAGTGTACATAACCAGAGTGGTTATGTTTTGGGATTTGATACCAACATATCAAAAAAAATTGATAAAAGTTGCTTGCTTGACAAGCCTAAATCAAAGCGTCGTGTTCGTGTTTCGCCCATTGAAGAGAAAGGTGACTTGATGTCCCTAATTCTAGCTGGTTATGACGAGATCATGTCAAGAACGAACTATCTCGATCCTGCAAGTAATGGTACGGTTATGGATCGAAAGCCACTTGAGCTTACTCAGCCCTATTTATGTAGCTTTGCGCATGCACTCGTAATGCACCGAAAGCTAAAGTACAAATCGCAGCTATATTACTTTGTTGAACAAGAAACAATGCTACGAAATGCGTTCATTAACGCCTCTTTAGGTAAGTTAAAAACGCAAGGTGCTCAATTGTTTTATTACAAAGAGAGCATAGAAAAAATGGAATGGTTCGATAAAGATAGATTGCACGTGAAAAACGTTGGCTGGTGGCAAGATAAGTGGGGCTTTGTCGCTATGCCTGATGGAACAAAAGGTGCATGTCACATCAAAGGCAATGGCTTAACACTTGAGAAGTGGAAAGATCTGACTGTGGAAACCTCTCTCAACGATGTGACGCGTTATTTAGACCTATCGTCAAGTTTTTTAAGAACGTTGGTTAACACAGTGAATCACCAATCGATCAATGACTGGTTACATATCTTCACAGCCTATTACAACTATTGTATCCCGAAAAAAAACGGTAAAACACCTGCTCAATTGATGGGTTTTACAGATAGAGCGATGGGGTTGAGCGAACTTCTTAGTGGCGAATATACTATAAGGGCTCGATGATATACCCAATCAACTTGAAAATACAGGCTTGAGTACCTAAAAATTATCATTGATTCGAGACGTCAGTGAACCTGCGATCTCTGGAAGAGTCACAGTAAAAAATTGATCGATGGCTTCCTTGAAGTCTCGTTTATTTTTGAAGTAAACGTTATTCCTCGACTGCTCGTTCATTACCTTCCAAAGCCGCTCAATTGGGTTGAGGTTTGGACTGTAAGGTGGAAGATAATGTAGTTCGATATTTAGGACAAACGCTGCATCTTTGACTAAGTCACTGCGGTGATATCCCGCACCATCTAAGATGATATGAAGCTTATGGGCTAATGGATAACTCTCTCTTAACTTACAGAAAAAGCGAACAATATTTTCACTGTTAATACTCTCGTAATCGTGAACGATGGTTGCACCAATATCCGACAGGTTCAGTGCGCCAATAATGTTCAATCGGCTACGATTACCCGTTGTTTCAATCACTTTATCCTGACCAGTACGTATCCAGCCATGCGATATTTTTGTTGATAGTGTTGGGTGAACTGCATCGATAAAGACTATCGATTCATCCTCGCCACAGCTTGCCTTTAGCGCTTCATATGCCTCTATGAATGCTTGCTGTTTTGCTTCATCAAACTTGTGTGGTATGCCTTTCGGTTGCTTGTAGCTAAAACCATTGTGGTGAAGCCATTTGTTCATACCAGAAACAGTATAATCAAGTCCAAATGTCTCTTTAACGTAGGCGACAATTTGATGAGTATGAGAATAGGTTTTCTCAGACAAATGCTCGATTAGGTGCATGGTTTGA
>NZ_JATABH010000113.1:0-2577 GCF_036533775.1 Vibrio sp. M260112
TAAGTGAATCAGGAGAAGCGAAGTCATCAACATCAATAAGCCAGTGAGCCAACATAAAAAATACCCTCAAATATGAAATGTTTGAGGGTATTTTCAACCAACCACAGGATCGTTCAACTGATCATTTACTTAACTGATCGGAGTTAGCCCCTAGAGCTGCTTTCTGCGTAACTCGCTGAGCTTACATATCAAGAGACATGCCTATTTGGCTCAATTTGCTTCGGAACTCATCAACGCTAGAGGCTTCATAGGTTGGTGAGCCGTTAAAGTACCTTGGTTTTTCTGGCAGCATTGCATTTTTTAGCGCTTTTTCTTGGTCAAGATCATCATGATAAACCGTAACTCGATTAGGGATGTCTTGTTGGAATCTCGCCATTGTGTTCTCCTTTCATCTGACGTTTAAATCACTATTAAGCGTAGAAAAACCCTTGCCAGAGTCAAAGTGAACTTTTGTTGCACATAACCAATAGTCATTGAAGTAACGCTATGATTAATAAAATGTTATTGGACATTAAATCTCGATCATTATGACTCAAATAAGTCTAATTCTGTGAGCTTTTTCCAACTAATCGCATTGTTCTTTCATAAATCACTCAATACATTACCACGCAACCGAGCTATTGTGTTTGGGAACTAATCCACACCAAGCTGAGAATTGCCGACCATTTTGAAACTGTTTGCCAGAGCCTACTTCACTAATAGTTTCAGCAGTCAAAGCCTGACCAAAATCAGGGATATTCTTAACTGCCTCATACCTTGGATGTTGTTGGCTCAATCTGGTTATGCTTTGAGTAACTTCATCAATTTCGTCGCTGATATTGATAAAGTTACAGTGCGGTGTTTGCAGTAAGCTTCTCATAACATTAGACAATTGATTCTCAGCATCTTCAATCGCTAACGGCAAATGACTCCGCAGTGATTTAATAGACAAAGGGAAAACCACTCCGTACTCAGCGGCAAGTCCTCTGATCTGGTAACTTGGAAGTGCCCCAAAGCGAGTCAGCCTCAGATTTGGGATACACTTCTTTTGTCATCATTTGACCTATTTTTTCTAATAACTGAATATATAGTCAGTTCTGCATGGGATGTTATACCGACACTGCCTTCATTTCGAATTTTGTGTTTATTCTTAATCAAATAAAACAATGAGATTAGTGATTGTGTTCGATGGTTTTCTCTACATCTATATGGAAGTTGTCCAGTTAAAAGATACTTTCATGTTTTCATCAATTTCTGTTGTAATTCAGAGTTATACAGGTAGTATATGCAGCAGTTTGCAAACGTACGGCATTGAGCTGATCTCTGTGCTGTCAACCGTCCCGCTAGGTTTGCTACTCCTTAAATAAGCGGGTTTAAAAAAAGTAGCAAAAGTCTGGACGTCCCTATGCCTAGTATTTTGAAAGACTGGGGACAGTTGATGGAGGGTTTGCCTATGGTAAATCAGTCGTTGGCGAGTTCAGCAAGCTTACACCTGAGGCTCGGAGCTTTTGGTGTGCTGTTTGGAACCTTAGTGGTGTTTTTTACGCCGCCTGTAGCGTTCTGTCTTACAGTGCTTACTACTATCTTCTTGTCAAAAGTGTAATTGCTTAGGCACGTAACAGTTCGGCTGACGTGCCGCCTCTCTTTTGTAACAACTCGACAAAAATTGCCGAAAAATAGAGTATAGATTCAAGGGGATTGGGATCTCACTCTGATATAAAACTCACCGTAAGGACACGAAATGGAATTAATCATGGAACAGAGAGTAACCGACGTAACCTTGTACAGAAGCGCTTTAGAGTATCTGAGAGTCATCAATATCACCTATAAGAGCGGAGAGCACTTTCCGCAGACCGCATTCGGCTATATTGCTTCTCTTACAACTGAGTTAACATTAAAAGCTTTCTTAACTAACCAAGGTGTATCAGAAGATTCCTTAAGGAAAATTGGTCATAGTTTAACAAAAGCCTGGTCAGACTCGGCTAAGCTTGGGCTTCAAGTCAACCAAGACGCGCCTCAATGGTGTGCTCTATTAAACACAGCCTACGACCGACCTTACCTTGCTAGATATGCCAAAACAAATACTGCGATAGTTTCAAGCCCTCAACACGAAGTTCATGAGGCTTTAAATTGGTTAGTCAGCGTTGTTGGAGAGCAACTAGGCTTGGACCTAAATGGTGATTTAGTTTAATAATCGCTAGTCGAGGAACGTTTCTTTTCTATTCCAAAAACTGAGCATGTTGTAATAGATTACATAATTTGTAATCAGATTAACGTTTTTGCAGTACCCTAGATAATTTATCTTTTGCTAAATTAGGAATGATGTAACTCAGAAATGTCCAGAGGTGTGCCAGCGCCGATCACGGCAAACACACCTTTGCCCCAACGTGAGTTTCGGATGATTGAACACTAAATTCACGAAAGCGCTATTTGACTTACTTTTTGTAATACTAAATAGCTGATCCTAATTATGCTTCACTTTTTGTACTCCATGACCACCGCTGGGAAACGATGAAATGTTATCCATAAAGTTTCGAACCCGTTTTAATAGTTGCCACATTGCTTTGCATTGATGATTCCGAGTTACTGTTTCATGTA
>NZ_JATABH010000114.1:0-2534 GCF_036533775.1 Vibrio sp. M260112
TAAGCGCATTACTCACTTGCAAGAGGAGGCGATACACCATGTCTTGCCCATTAAACGAGAAGAGCGGATATATCCGAGAGCAATAAAACCAAAGGCAAAGAAATACCCCAATAAAAAGAAAGCCAGTCAGCTTAACTGACTGGCATTAAGCTTACCGCTTCCTTTTTCAATTTTAGGCAATAAAGGATGAAATTATGCCAATAATGCCACCAAAGATCCCGCCCCAAACGACCAACCAGCCTAGGTGTTCTTTGATCATTCTCTGAACGATTTCCTTAACCAGTTTGGGCGTGAGTTCATTGAGGCGCTGATCGATGATGTTCTCAACGTTAGTGCGTATTTCATCCATCATCGCTGGGGCTTCAAACTGTTCTTTTAAGGCATCTTTGATGGTGTCGCTCTGACTCATGTCGACAATCGCTAGTTTCATTTTCTCGACAAAAGGTTGTTTCATAGGTTGGAGCGCATCTGTGCCACCAAACATCGCCAGCATACCACCAAATTGAGAGTTGGCGATGACGTCAACGAGTGAGTCAAACGTTGGGTTAAAATCTATCTTTTCAATCACAGGCTCAAGGTTAAGGGACTTGCCGCCAGCCATTTCCTTGCTTAAGAACTTGTCGATGTTTTCTTGGGTAAAAAACTGCTCCATCATCAGTGTCTTGATTGCTGATTTAAATTCTTCAAAACGCGCAGGAATAACACCGGAACCATAGAGACCAGGCACCTTTTCAAATAGCATATGAATGGCAAGCCAGTTGGTGATGGCGCCTGAAAACGCAAATAGTCCAGCGTATAAGGCAATTTGGTTGTCTGCTTGATAGCCACCTGTTAGTAAAGCGAGTGCGATAAGATTGGTTAGTAAGCTCTTGTTCATTGACAAATAAGGTGTTTATTTACGATGGAGAGGAGTATATACCAAGTCAAATATGAGATGTCACACAAATTGATTTGGCGCTCTGATGAAATCGCCAAATCGAATCTAGGATTTTGAGCTTATCGTTCTTCGGCTAATAAAATAGCTTGTTTGATGTTTTCAGGTATAGAAGCTTTGGTGTGGTGCTTAAAGTCAAACATGACGCAAGTGGCTGAACCAACGGTCGTCACTTTACCAGTGCTTTCACTTACGATCTGGTACTCCATTGTGAATCGGTCATCTTGCAAGTCAGTGACACGGGAACCAATTAACAGCGTATCTGGATAAGTGACTGGTGCTTTGTATCGACACTCGGTGTGGCTGAGCACAGGGCCTATATGGTTTTGTTTTAGGTTAACGAGCAGAATGATTTTGTTGAAGTAGTCGAGTCTTGCTGTTTCAAAGTAGCGGAAATAAACCGCGTTGTTGACGTGTTGCAAAGCGTCCATCTCGACCCTAACAGCCAGTTTATGACGCGTAATATCTAATTTAACTTAGCAATAACCCAAGAGTGCGAGTGCTATATATTGGTGCGTTGGTGCACTTTAATAGTGCAACAATACAGGTCCAAATACCACATTGCTCTAACGGCAAGATGCCGCAAAGTGTCCAACATCAATTTGGATGCAATTTTCATCTGGTGAGAATTACACCAATCTGATGGGTCGTTATTCTTATCCGCAGTTACTACTCTAGAGCCACATATGCCACCTAGTAGGTGTTCTACACGATGAATCTGATTGTTAATATTCAAAAAAGTGTGCGAAAGCATGGCTTTGAGATGGCCACGAGACAAGCTTGGCGTTGTGGGGTAAAAGCCAATTTAGTTAAGCGAGTTATTGGCGTTGCTCGTGGACAAATTGTGTGTGTCGTTGAAGGTGTTCGTCCTGAACTATCGACAGAGATAAATAACGCGCTTCACACTGATGACAAGCAGGGCAGATATGTGTTTGTCGGAGGCATTGTTTGGCTCCCCAATGATTTGCTCGCCCCCGGTTTTCCCAACTTTATGTTTATGCACGTTAGAAATCTAGGTAGCAAGCATAAATACATGACTGATGAAGAGCTGTTCTTAAATTTGGCGTAGGTAAGCGATGGTAGCGTTATTTTTTAAATGTCTGATTGGTGCCGCCGCTGTGTTGGTGATTGCACTGCTGTCCAAATCGAAGAACTTTTTTATTGCTGGTTTAGTACCGCTGTTTCCAAGCTTTGCTTTGATCGCGCATTACATTGTCGGCTCAGAGCGGAATATGGAAGATTTACGAGCCACAGCCTTGTTTGGCCTCTACTCACTGCTCCCCTATGCTAGCTATCTGTTAGCTGTCTACTATTTCAGCTATCGCTTTAGTTTGGTTCAAACCCTAAGTATGGCTACCGCCGTTTGGATTGTGTCAGCGATGATGTTGCTCGTAATTTGGACCAGAGCTTTAGCGGTCAGTTAGAAGAAAGCCTAGAGTTCGACTCTAGGCTTTTTTGTTTTCAGCCCTAAACCACCTACTTCAGTAGGTGGTTATCATCCGTTTCGGCTTTGCCTGTAAAACTACTCATGCTAAATGCGTCTTTGATTTTTCCAGAAGTCAAAGAGGACAAATAACATGAGTAGATACAATCAAGCTTC
>NZ_JATABH010000115.1:0-2507 GCF_036533775.1 Vibrio sp. M260112
GTGTTACACAATCACTGTTCTCAAAATGGCGAAGTAGGTACCTCCTGAGCATGCTGGGGGACTTACTAATTACAACGCTAAAGTGTTGATCAAAATTACAAACAGCTAATACTGTAATTTTAGATTTGACATTCATCCATGGGTAAACCTGTGGTTTTATGTATACCCGTGATCATTGAAGATGCTTGATTTTCAATAGAATCAGGATCATGCTACTAACCATGAAAATTACACTGACTCCTCAACAGAAACTGCAACTCGAACAAATGCACGACATTGAACGTGATAGTCGAGTTTGCGACCGTATTAAAGCGGTTTTACTGTAAGCGTTCACCAGCAGTCCATTGACAAAAAGTGTGAGTTAACGCAATTGATCCAACATTCCTAATTGAGTGATCATTGATTCTAAATAAAATCAAGCATTTTCAATGATCAGGGGTATAGCTCTCAATTTCCATCGCGGCATATGATAGCGAAGACGACATGACTAACGACGTCGCAATGCTTAACTTAAATATTTTTATTTTCATATTGGATAATTCCATTGGTTATAAAATATTAGATATATTTCAGCTAAAAAATTCCTTCAGCACTTAAATATTAATAATTTAAGCGTTATTAGTGCATGGGAAACATCCTTTGGCTATGTGAGAAAAATCCGACTTATATGTATGTTGACTCGTGATCACACTATTTTCATGATTTGTAACTTTATCCACTTTAAACTCAATTAAATTTGACATTAAATATGGCTCCAGTTTATTCTAATTTTGTTTATTATCATTAGAATTTTTTATTATCATTAGACTAACCTAGATAAAGAATATTTAAATTACAAAATTGTCATTTAATAAAATTTTCTTTAGTGGAGGAAAAAAAACAATGACAAACATTGGTTCGATCTCATGCGTAATGCTATTTATAATATCAACAATTAGTTATGCGATAGAGCTTGAGGATGTAAGATTATCGGCTGGAAGTGGGTTACTTATCGGTACTGATGGGTGCTCAGAAAGCTACTATCAGTGTGACTTAAATTCAATATATTACGAATTTGGGATCGATTTTGAATCACATAATTTAACTCTGGGTAGCTCACTTTTAATCGCCAATGACTTTGAGGCTCAATCTGAAAAAACTCAGAATCGACAAGACTTCAATATCAAGTCGCTTAATACCATTACTAAATACAAGTACCCACTTGGTCCCGACTCTCGCCTAGATTTTGGTATTGGACTCTCTATATGGAAAGACAAACAATACGGCATCAGCGACAGTGAGCATGTCGGTAGCTCTGCATACCTTATGTTGGCGTATGATAGATACGTCAACTTATTAGATCTCAATGTCAGTTCTAGCGTTAAATACTTTCCTAATTTTTACGGTTTAGACTTTGACATGTTGTTACTTGGTGTTTCATTCTCGAAAAGTCAAATTCAGCGTCGAGTCAAAAATGCGATAGAGAATAGTCAGGTAAAAAGTAACATCGATTACCAACAAGTGGTAAGCACAACTCTATATTTTGATGAATCATCAAGTTTATTAACTTCCTCCCATAACCTAACTCAATTTCTAGATGGCGATTACTTCGTTGTATATGGATATAGGAGTTACAACGAAGACATTATTATTTCTATCGATCGGGCACGAAGAGTAGAAAGTGCTTTAAAAGAGCTTTATCCCAATTCAAAAATCGACATTATTAATATGTCTTACACCGTTCCTTATTCTGCAAAAAATAATGGTGATGGTTACCAAGAAGAACGCAGGGTAATCATTAAATCATATCGTCCAAACTAAGGCTTATTTATGAAGATGTTAATAACGCTCATTTGTCTTACTGCAATTTTCGGCTGCAAAAGTGAAGAAAAGCTATTTGCAGAAGTCGATAAGGAAGAAGTCAATATCGTTGAAAAAGGCATAAGATGGTCTAGTCTTTCTATTGAACTTGATAATAAACATTTATCGATAGGCAGTTCATTTGATCCTAACGTAAAAGTAATCGATACAAATGGAAATTCTTATCTGTTAGATCCTAAATCTGTCACATGGAAATTTTCGGACCCCTCTGCTATTAGTTTTGGGCAAGGGACTAATGGTTTCTTCTCAGCAAACAAAAACACAAGAGTGACGATTCGCGCACAGTATGAGACCCTCTCCTCTAATGAATTAGTGGTTAATATCGAACCTGTATATATTTATGATACAAAATTAGTGTCTTACGCAAATCCTGTCGTTTTATCACATGCCGTTGAGTGGGGATCCCGCAAACTCTATCTCAAAGCTCTCATGAATAATGGTTCAATTATTGATGTCACTGAAAAGGCAAATTGGACGTCAAGCGACAGTAGTGTCATCATTTTCACACCTGGAATTGCGGGAGTTTTAAGTAAGACTCTACGAAGTACGGGGGCTGGCAAAGCAACCGTCACTGCCGAATATGCGGGTTTCACTAAATCCATTGATATAGAGGTTAAAGACCTATTGAATTTAGGCGAGAAAGTTGG
>NZ_JATABH010000116.1:0-2468 GCF_036533775.1 Vibrio sp. M260112
TGGAATAAACGGGGACACTCACTTTAAGAAAATAAGAAGGGCAACTCCGCTACGACGATGAACAACGGATCACCTACTACCACAGTGCCTTTGGCGGCACCTCCCAATATGTAAAAGACGACAAAAACCGCATCATTGCGATTGTCGACCCGCAAGGCCACCATACCGAGCAAGAGTGGGATTTCGATAACCTTATCGCAGTCACCGACCCATTAGGTCAGCGCACCGAATACCAATACGACGACTGGGGTAACGTCACTCAGGTCACCGAGCCTAATGGGCAAGTTCATACCTATTCCTACGATGACAATGGACAACTGCTCAGCTACTGTGACCCACTATCGAGTACGTGGCATTACGCGTACAACTTGGCAGGCTTGCTGCTCTCGGTGCAAGATCCCGATGCCCGTGAGTGGCGACATGAATACAACGCGCTGGGACAGCGGACGCTAACTGCATCGCCCGATGGCTCCGAAACCCGCTATGGCTATAACAAGCAGGGGATGCTAGAGCGCATTTCTCCCGACAACAGCGTTGGATTTACCTTTTACTACGACAAACAATGTCGATTGGTGAAACGCACCAGTGATGAGCAACTGACCCGACGCTGGTACTATCAAGGCAACCGCCTATCTCCCTATCAAGTCGAGTATGAAGATGGCTCAACAACCCAATTCGAATACGACATTGAAGGTAACATCACCGCCATTACGGACGCCCTTGGCAATGTCTCTCGCTATGAATATGGCGCCTTCGACAAATTGGCGTCTGCCACCGACCCACTGGGCGCGACTACCCACTACCATTACAACGCTGAGGCCGAATTTGCGGGGGTGACCAACAGCCAAGGCCAACAGTGGCGATACGAATTTGACCCATCTGGACGAATAACAACCGAACACCACTATGATGGTCGCCAACACCACTTTGCCTACGACGAAGCGGGACGACTGCTGACACAAACCAAGCCCGACCAACACACTCAACACTACTACTACCACACCAATGGACAACTGGCTCAAATTCAAACCCGCGATGCTCAAACCGTTGTCACCAGCAACACCTGGTATGAATACGATAAAGCCAACCGCTTAGTCACCGCTGAAAATGGCGATGCGTGGGTCGGATTTGAATACAACGCTTCCGGCCAGGTCATTAAAGAAACGTTGAATGGGCAAACCCTGACACACCGCTACAACAGTGCAGGCATTCGCCAATCGTTAGAAGGGGCAAACACACCGTTAGCGCTGCTGTGGCAGAAAGGGCAGTTACAACAGCTGGCCATCGGTGAACATTCCCCCCTTCACTTTAGCCACAGCAAAGCCGGATTAGAAACCTTAAGAGACAATCACAACGGCTTTAGGCTTCACCACCAATGGAGTAACACTGGCTTATTAGAACATCAACAACTGGGTTTTTTAAACGAACACGCCCCCGATAGAGACCGCGCTTTACTGCGCCAGTACCAATACGACGCCCTCGACCGCCTGGTCGGCATCGATGAATCTTACTTCGGTAAAACCGACCTTCGTTTGAATCCGAATGGACAAATCAGCGAAGTGCGGCAAACCAAATCCTGGAAAGATAAGGCGACTCAGGTTCAGCTTTTCGGCTACGACAGCGAGCTCAACCTCAACCAGCAAAGCACGCTACCGTTAGCCGACAACGTGATTGACCTCGCCCAAAAGCGCGAAGAGAAGAACACACATCAATACGATCGTGCGGGCAGGGTTGAGAAAAAAGGTCCTTACACCTATCGCTACGATGAATGCGGTCGGGTAATAGAAAAAATTGAGCAGCAGAATGGATACAGAGCGAAAAGCACCAAGTTCGTCTGGAACGCCTTTGATCAGTTAATTAAAGTCGAGCTGCCCAACCAAGAACGTTGGCGTTACCGTTATGATCCTTTTGGAAGGCGAATCGCAAAAGAGTGCGAGCAAAGCCAAACCAAACACGCTAACCTGCATTACCTGTGGGATGGCGACAACCTGATTCAGCAGCAGAAAGTGTGTGCGGATGGCACGGCGCTCAGCACCATTGAATGGGTGTATGAACCCGATAGTTTTAGGCCGCTGGCGCAAATCAATACCGATAATATTCATGGCACCTCGGCGCTCAGCTATGTGGTCACCGACCACGCCGGCACACCGCGCGAGCTATGCAACGAGCAAGGCCATATCATCTGGCGGGGGCAACACGAACTCTGGGGCAGCTACAAGCACCAACATCTACAAGGCCTCACCAAACAATACTTTGAAGACGCCGCCAACGACCCAATAGAGTGTGATTTACGTTACCAAGGCCAAATCTTTGATAGAGAAACAGGGCTTTACTACAACCTGCACCGTTATTATGATACAGACAGCGGGCAGTATTTAAGCTCTGACCCCATCGGCATGGCGGGTGGTTTAAGACCACAAGCGTATGTACACAATCCGATGGACTGGGTGGATCCGTTTGGGTTGGCA
>NZ_JATABH010000117.1:0-2409 GCF_036533775.1 Vibrio sp. M260112
CGGTGCGAACACATCAAAGTGGCCCGAGATAGCTTCTCAACTAGAGCCCGTATATAAGCAAGCATCTAACCTTCGTTAACAATACTTTTTGACAACAATAGGGAGTCCATATAAGCGTTGTGAATCACTCTTAAATTGCTTGTTATGTTTATTTTATACTTTCATATATCTCATTGGCGATAAATGGCTGTTTAATCTCATTTTGTAGAATGTTTAATTCTGGGATATCAACGCCTTTTGGAGGCTCTTGCTTGAACTCATGCAAACCAACATACTGATTAAAAAACAGTTGTATATCATCAGATTGCTTTGCCAATGACATTTCAACCTTATTGACCTCTTCGCTAATACACGAATTGTAAGCATACTGCGCTAGATAACTAAGTACTTGTTTTTGTTCGTTTTCAGTTAGACTTCGTAACCATTGAGAATCAGGGAACGAACGTAAACCATTTTTAGCTTTCTCAAAACAGACTTCTTTTTTAGCCATTAACTGACTATATGGCTGAGTCAAGCTTGGAGGCGAAGCCGTACAACCAACCAATGATATAAAAGCAATGCTACAGAGCAGCTTCACTGACACACTTCCAAAACTTTTGTTCTTCACCATAAGTAAACAGCTCTTCTTGTTGGGCAAGATTGTAAACTTGCTTTCTCAATACCGGATTAATAGATGCCATCGCATTGCCGAACTCTTCCCAGTGATATTCATAAATATCTTGGGCATTTTGCACTACACCCCCGCCATTATTTCTAAAAATTTCCAGTATAGGACTCATGACCATAACACTAGCTAGGTAATTTGCGAGACCAACTTTATAGTCAATAATTTTCAAGGTCGAGCGAGAACGAGCAGAGAGTTTCAGTCCTTTAACGGAACAATAGTCTTTTAAAGACATATGAACTCCAAACTAACAAATGTGAAGGCAGTTTAAACCAATAAAAGCCAACACAATGGGAAACTTGGTGCACATTGAATAAAAGTCACAAAATGTCGATAAACATAACGCCGCATTAAGGTGATGAGATGGTCTCCCCCTACCACTTCACATGACTATCAGCCATGCTTGGAGTGTTCAGGTCCAAAGCAAAAGGAGAAGACCATGACTCAGCATAAAATCATCGGCATCGACTTAGCAAAAAATATTTTCTTTCTTTTTGAAATTAATCATAAAGGAAAGAACCTTGCCCGTAAAAAACTTCAACGAAGTAAGCTACTTAACTACGTCGCAAATCAAAGTCCATGCATCATCGCCATGGAGGCCTGTTCTGGTGCGCATTATTGGGCAAGAGAATTCGAGAAGTTTGGTCACGAGGTACTTTTATACCCACCTCAACATGTCAAAAATCAGCGCCGTAAGCAGAAGAATGACTATAACGATGCGGAAGCAATTGCTGAACTAGCACTCTATCAACGCGCCCTGTCACCTGATGCCTATCTAAAATACTGCATATCTCTTTAGCATCACAAAATGGAACATATTCAATTTCGTATGTGTCATTTTTTAAACAAGCTAAGTGTAGCTCCATATGCTGTGGAAATGAGCCTGAAAGTAGCGCCTTAAAGAAATGGTAAATGATATGCCATTTGTTTGCCCTAACTCCAATGATTATCGATTTTATCGAGTTTATTGGTAACGAGCATAGCCACAATTCTGCATTATCGTTGCTAACTTCGACTTGGTCCTTTGTAAGAAAAAATCGAACTTCTTTCTCATACGCCCATTCATTACTTTTCTTTAATAAATTACCTGGCGGCAAGCCTGAGTTATTTCGAAGGTAATCATTGGTATTCAATCTTTCATTGGTATATCGGATTTTAAAACATTTCCCCGAGAACCCATGAGATTTCGAATTGAAAAACTCATGACTAATGTCAACCTCTATGATAATACCTTTGTGTTCATTGGCATAGTGAGCCCACATGAGAAGATTATTTGAAGATTCAGTTAAACTTAGCACAGAGATTGACGGGGCAATAACGCTATATTGCCTTAAATAATTGACCATATATTCTTCATCACCGACTCCCCAACGCTTCAGCTCTTTCAGCCACATGGCACTAGCGACGCTCGAATTAATTGCAGATTCAAACGGATCGTTAAACAAACTCGGTTGAGTCATCCGAACTTTCCGGTCGCTAAAAAACGACTCGCGAAAAGCAGTAAATTTGTACATTTTTCACCCTAAGTCTGAAACCAAAAGTCTAGCGTATTCGCCTAACGCCGCGTTAAGTGGTGAGCAACGCTACCACCCTACCTAAACCATTGTGCCGTAAACACTAAACGTGAAGTAGAAGCAAAAGTACCAAGATGTATGGACTCCCTATCTCCCTCGGGAGTAACGTAATAAGTAACGACACTTTTACAAGGAAGCCAACACATGACTCATTCTACGGTGCTCGCTATC
>NZ_JATABH010000118.1:0-2223 GCF_036533775.1 Vibrio sp. M260112
AGCCATATAACGGCGAACGTATTCCCAATAGCCATACATAGGGGCATGACTGCCCATGTTGTGCAGCAAACTGAGATATTGATGGCGTTGACCAGTTAAATCAGCATTGACCGCGTGTTGAGGGTTAAGCCAGAGCATTAACTCATAGCCATCTTTTAACCGCCCGTAGCCCATATGGGTTTTAGCGACAATCACGGATATTTCACACTCTTGCCACGGAATACGATAGAGCACTTTATTGTGCCAAACGTAAACCTCTTGGTTTTGTTTATGAAAGCGTACTGGCATGGCGATGGGCTTGAAAAGTCCTACCGCTATAGTGACTCCGATCAACGCCAAATAAATTAAGTCAATAACATAGGTATCTGACCATGCCAGTCCATCAATAAATCCCCAACCTTTTAACCCGATCCATATCAGGGTAAAAAGAAACACCAGCCCCATAAACTCCCCCCTGCCATGGACAGACCGAACTCGCATATCAATAAACCCTTCGTGGCCCCCTGCAGAAAACAGTTCAAAAAATTCTCCCATATCTTCAGCATCTTTAATTTGGTGGACTAGGGAGATTTTTTTATTGCCGGGGTTTAATGGCTCTTGCTGAATTAAATGACCATTAGGGTAATGTTCCACGCCGTGTTGGGTAATATGGAAGTTGGGGGTAAAACCAAAGTCTTCTGGCCCGACCCAATGATTGGGGCCAACTTGTCTAATCTCACTCATGATGGGTTATTCCTCCGCGAACAGCTCAACTGCCGCTCAATTGAGCGGCAGTGCGGATAAACTGTCGTGAAAAGCGTCTAATGCCAATTGCATCGTTTACCTGTCCACTCATGGACTTGTTCCGGCCATTTATGTCTCAGAGGGTTACACCAGAGTGAGAAAAGAGCGGGTCTGAGCAGAAAACCAAGTGGTAACGTAAGAATAAAGGTAACAATTGCAAACAGCCGACTCCGACCTTCTTCTTCAGCGAGTTCAAAGTTAATACCTATTTGCCTTGGCTTTTTACTGATCTCAAACCATAGTGGTTGTTCATCAGCCATATAACGACGAACGTATTCCCAATAGCCATATACAGGGGCATGGCTACCCATGTTATGAACTAAAGAGAGATACTGATGGCGATGACCGGTTAGATCGGCGTTGACCGCGTGTTGAGGGTTAAGCCAGAGCATTAACTCATAGCCATCTTTTAACCGCCCGTAACCCATATGGGTTTTAGCGACTATCACGGATATTTCACACTCTTGCCACGGAATACGATAGAGCACTTTATCGTGCCAAACGTAAACCTCTTGGTTTTGTTTATGAAAGCGTATCGGCATGGCGATGGGCTTAAATAAACTTAAGCCCATACAAATGGCGAGAATTGCCAGAACGGTGATATCGACGTAACTGAGTGACCATGTATCTCCAGCGGTGTAAACCATCGAAGTCTTGACAAGCAGCCAGAGCAAGGTAAAAAAAATCACCGCATACACATTATCGCCTCTGCTATGAACAGACCGAACTCGCATATCAATAAACCCTTCGTGGCCCCCTGCAGAAAAGCCGTCAAAAAACTCCCCCATATCTTCGGCGTCTTTTCTTCGGTGAACGATGGGGATTTTTTTATTGCCGGGGTTTAATGGTTCTTGCTGAATTAAATGACCATTAGGGTAATGTTCCACACCGTGTTGGGTAATATGGAAGTTGGGAGTAATACCAAAGTCTTCTGGCCCGACCCAATGATTGGGGCCGACTTGTCTAATCTCACTCATGATGGGTTATTCCTCCGCGAACAGCTCAACTGCCGCTCGACTGAGCGGCAGTGCGGATAAACTGTCGTGAAAAACGTCTAATGCCAATTGCATCGCTTACCTGTCCACTCATGGACCTGTTCTGGCCATTTATGTCTCAAAGGATTACACCAGAGTGAAAAAAGAGCGGGTCTGAGCAGAAAACCAAGTGGTAACGTAAGAATAAAGGTAACAATTGCAAACAGCCGACTCCGACCTTCTTCTTCAGCGAGTTCAAAGTTAACACCTATCTGTCTTGGCTTTTTACTGATCTCATACCATAACGGTTGTTCATCAGCCATATAACGGCGAACGTATTCCCAATAGCCATACATAGGGGCATGACTGCCCATGTTGTGCAGCAAACTGAGATATTGATGGCGTTGACCAGTTAAATCAGCATTGACCGCGTGTTGAGGGTTAAGCCAGAGCATTAACTCATAGC
>NZ_JATABH010000119.1:0-2163 GCF_036533775.1 Vibrio sp. M260112
TGCTCATAATTTTGTTGAGTGATAGGGTCAGTCCCACACAGGAAGCTACGCCTGACACAGCGAGAGACGCAATGATAATAAGGTGTGGCATCAACGCATATCTGTTGTTTTCTCGCAGTTGTCATTTTTACGCTCCTTTGGTGAGTTATTCAGTGAGGTTAAGAATGCCAACAACAATAGGCAACCCGCATGAATGGAACCTTTGGCGTAAGTATCAACAACTCATTCTTATTTCATCCTTTATGGCGTGTGTCCTTTCATTTTTTACTAAGAGAAAAAATAGAACGTCAACGTAAAGAGCGGATTAAACAATCTGAAGAAACTTGGGCTTATGTTCAAGCTAACCAATCTCGATATGCAGCACAAAGGGCTGAAACATTAGCTAAACGTGAAGCCAATGAAAAATGGAAGCCCGTAGAGGGTAATTTTCCGTTATTGGTTTTTGAAACACAAAACAAAATGGACGATTTTGATGCATCAGATATGACTTTTGGAGATGAGAGTAAAGAGACGATTGAGCAATATGGTTTGATGAAGCCGTTTAAGCAATCAGAGTATTATTCCCATCGAGAAGGTTACACACTATACGGAAAAGATCAATTTTCTTTACCACCGAGTGAACATTTCAAACGTATGCGAAGCTTAGGGGATTTATTCTCTAACTCTAAGATCGGTTCTTTAATGGGGTTTGAAACAAGCTCTATTTTTTCTGACATGGTTGATAAATTTGAGCGTAATGAGGGAGGTTATTACAGTAACCCATTGTTAACTAATGCGTTAAAAGATCACGAAACTACCGCTAATTTTCATAAAGCCTTGAAAAAATGCTTAGAAGAAAACCTTAAAAATGGGAAATTACCTGATGATATCGTTAGTGTTTCAAGTAAATACATGATGTCTTCAAAAGGTAAGCCTTTACCTCAATTTTTAGTCGGCGATATTAGTAAGTTAGATCCTCACCCTAACCTTGCTGATGGAACAGTTTTATCTGTTCATGGTATTTGGTCAATGCAAGTTTATATCGAAAGTCTTGAATATAAAGCAAATCAAATTCGAGGTAAGTTCAGGTATGAGGTTCAAGACCATTTTGGTTTAGATGTTAAAGATATTGATCATGACCCATTTGATAATATTGAAGAAAACGATGGTAAGCCCTATGAATGGTTAGAAGGGTTCAGATCTTGGTATCTATTACAACACTATAGAATGTATGGGTTCAAACCTTTTATTGCCAAAATGACATTTGAATTATGATTAAGTATATTCGTTTTGTTTTATTACTTATGCCTCTTTATCTTTATATCTTAATTTGGGATAGTATGGTTTTTCATTTAGGAGTTCCAAGGTTTAATTATAACGCTCCATCATGGATAGAGGACGTTGTTGGTCCTATTGCTTTATTTGTTGGCCTTCCTTTGAGTTTTTTTATCGGTTCGATATATACAGCCTATAAAAAATTATGGTGGTGGTTTGCTGCTTACATGATTCTTGCAGGTTTTCCATTGAGTTTGTTTATTTTTGGATGATAAAAAGGGCACTCAAAACTTTGAAGGATACAAGTTCAAGCTATTTATAACACAGGTTGATTTTAAATTATGAAATTAAAACCATTAATATTATTAGTGCCTTTGTTGTTTTATGTTCAGATGCAGGGCGACCGCATGAGTGTTTAATTTTTACCCACCGCGTTTAGGCCTTCACTCAAGACCGCCTCTAGCATCGCTGTGTTCATCGTACAACGCTCTGAGGAATCCCCTGATGATTTAGATAAAAATCATAA
Source organism: Vibrio sp. M260112 (assembly GCF_036533775.1). NCBI lineage: Bacteria > Pseudomonadati > Pseudomonadota > Gammaproteobacteria > Vibrionales > Vibrionaceae > Vibrio > Vibrio sp. M260112. The sequence continues at coordinate 1,781 of NZ_JATABH010000119.1, forward strand.
AGTTAAGGTATATGCACATCTTGTCATGTGATCAAATGGTTTCGCCAAAAAACAACAACCAAACAACAAGATGCGCGAACTCAATATCTTACATGATTCTCTCTACCAATTCAGGTTACTAAAAGGACAGGCACTATTAAAAGATACTTATGCTCCAGGCATAATCTATCGGTGAAATCGGTATTAATTTGTCCGACAGGGGGAGAGGGTTGCGTGCTGTGAGCCACTGTTGGCGCAGGGTGAGATCGCGAACATTTTCTAACCACTTAGAATGATCGGTTTGACGATCATATCTAGCTGTGATCATATACTCTCTTTTAACAAAGAGACCTACCCACAATGCATATCGATGAGTTTAAAGAGCACTTCCATTTAGTCGCAGA
>NZ_JATABH010000120.1:0-2124 GCF_036533775.1 Vibrio sp. M260112
AAACCAACTCAAGCGAGTGGTATTTGATAATGAAGTTTAGATTTTTAATCGCTGTAAGCATGTGCTTTTTACTTAATGGTTGCTTTGAAAGTAAGCCTGTTTCAGTTGCGAGCATTGGCAATGCAGGGTCTTTAGGTGGCCCACATTTTATTCGTGATATGTGGGTCAGTGATATTTATGGTGGAGGTGCAAACTTTGCGTATGGGAGTGTTCAGGGCTGTTGTGCTAGCGCAAGCATTGGCATTGGTATCCCTAGCGCTATAAAAGGCGAATGGGAAAATGGGGTTGGTGGCGGCTCATCACGTGAAAAATGGCAACAGCGTTGGAAGCCCGAATGGGGTAATTTTGATGAGAATTATGATACTAAATGGTTTCGAATTGATGATGTGATAGACAGTGAGCTTGCCAAGCAAAAAATAGAAACAATGAACCATTACTACAAGAACCATCATGCAAACCCAGTCATGAAGCTTCTTGTTAATGATGACAAAGTTATGCTTCTGTATTCTATCTTGTGTGTGAAATCTGCAAATGATGACTGCACGGTTAACGAAGGTGCAGATCCTAATGGATGGATAGTCCCTTCCCCTAATAGACATCCTAAAAGCGTCGCTGTCGTTACCGTCTTATATGATGGTAAAGGAGAAGTGTCTGACAAACCATTTACGGATAATACACCCTAGCCATAGAAATAGTCGATTTTCCATATCTTAACCTGACTAGGGAGTTGTTGTACTTGCGCCAGTTGGTGGTTTTATAGCGAGGCTTCGGCATTAAATCAAAGTCAGTAAATAAATGTCCCTGATCTGATCGTAAGATTTTGATTTGGTTCATTCGATTTCGGCAACAAAGCCGATATGAACGACCTGTCTTTGGATTTACATATCCTCCTGTACCATTAGCAGGATCTGGTCCTCGCTTCTCAAACCCCTTAGCAGTAAACATCTCGTCAATTTCTTTTGCGGTCTTATCTTTAAAAGGGTTCCCTAATCCTTTTCCTGTCTTGTTTGTAACTTTCCAGTGATCTACATTTAGGAACAGTTATTTAGTTGCGTTACCAACTCTGGCATTCCATAACCAACAAAACCACTTTCCTGATCGTCAAAGGCTCCGACCACCTTAAAAAGTAAACCGCCGCTCTGAACAACATTATTTAGAATATTATGATCAACATAATCACTCGTGTCCCAACCATTACAAAGAGCAGAATCAATATCAAAACTATCGGGCACAGCCACTATGTACGAGCATGGCTCCTCAGCTATAGCTTTAACAATAGAATCAATGGATAACTCTGAGAAACAAGTAGCAGCAAAGAATTTCAATTTTCCGTCATTTTCCTTCATATGCTCGATAGATTTAGTGGTATGAGTAACCTCTACCCCTCTAGCTTTAAGACGTTTAAATAACTTTTTGTGACGAATAATACGAGTATCACTCTGCCATGCAGAGTCGCCCACAAAATACCACAGCTTTAAATTGGGCATTTTCGCAAGGATCAAACTAAAAATTATTTTCAACACAGTGAGACGTGCCTCAAAATGATTTGTAGAAGGTAGAAGCCAACTACTGGCTCCTACCTTCGTACTTACAGGAAGTTTATCTTCACTAATGTGGTACGTATCATTTTCTTTCGATACGTCCGTCGTACTTGTATATTTGAGATCAGTAGTCAAAGTGATCACCTGCTTCGTTGTTGAAATGAGAACCTCTATTTTGAGGATTTCCAGGGCCGAAATCATGACCGCCAGCATCATCACGAATTTTCACAGTTTTGGTACCACCTCCTTCGGCAGGCACTTCAAACTCGTATGATTTTCCAGACTGAACCTTTCCTCGTTTATCTAGGTTTGGCCCCACTCTGCTCGGTTGCTGACTAGTAGGAATACCTGACTGACGCTTAGCTTCTTTAAATGCACCAGTTCGACCTGCCCCCAATGGGCTTAAATTTGCTGGAGGTGTTTCCTTTGTAACAGCCTTACTAACCACTTTGCCAAGAGGCGTTCTCTTAGCAAAAGCACCACCTACTGCAACCACCTTATCAGCAATAGTCGCATTCGCATCTAGAACCGTTTCCGCCGCATCAACAAAGTCTTCAACTCCGATTAGCGAGTCCATTGTATC
>NZ_JATABH010000121.1:0-2102 GCF_036533775.1 Vibrio sp. M260112
GTTTTGGCTGGTAGGAATACATGCACAGCAACAAGGGTGGGATAGGCACTTTCAAGCGAATACAGTCAGAAATCGAAATGTCCTGTCTACCGTTCGATTAGGTATGGAAGTCCTCAGGCGACCAGACTACGAGATTACTACACAACACCTCTTAGCAACGGCCATGGCTCTAGCTGAGCAGCTCTTAAAAGATGGCTATGCACTGGCGGATTTATGAGGGGATCCCTCAAGGCTTAGTGAGAATACAATCAACCCATTTTAAGCGATTAATTTTTATTAATATATCGCTCAGCATTTGCAAATAACTTATCACATAATTTTTTATGAGTGAGATACTCCGAAGAACCTTCCGTCATAGACTCGAGAACTTCTTTCGCTTCTTGATACTCTTTTACCATTGCAGCGAATCGTTCTTCGAAGTTATTCTTCTGGGCTTTTTTGCTTGATTTTTTAACAGGTTTTCTCATATATCTTCTTACCTTATAGATCCCAAAGTTTTTTCTCTTCTCGTTCTAGCAATATGTTTTCAATTCTTTTTCTGATCTTATGAATATTGTTAGAACTTTCATCCGAACCAGTGCTTTTACCTTTGTCCGGTTTGGGGGTAGTACCCTTCGATGGCTTTTTCAATTCTCAATCTCCTTCTCTATTTTGGATATAAAAATCGCCCAAAACCTTCCCGTACGAATCTTTAATTTGACCAGAACTTTCAAGTTCACAAAACGAAAAACTCAGGTCAAAATCGCTAGTATTTAATCTAGGAAGAATATGACGTTTTAGTACATCGCTGTTTAACTGATGTATGGGAGAAGACCAAGAAATCTCACCATGATGAAGACAAAATTTTATAACGAACAATTAGGTTTTTGTCCTTTGATTGTTCTCTGTTCACGAAGAACATAATACCAATATGTCTTTCGATTATTTTTTCGAGTCATCTGACTCCTTATTGAATTTGAAGAAAAAAGATCTCCACTTAAGAGGGAGATCTTTTAGAAAGAAATTACACTAAAGTAACATTACCAGCTTGTGGGCCTTTGCTACCTTGCTCAACATCAAAAGATACCTTTTGACCTTCAGCTAGTGTTTTGAAGCCTTCGCTAACAATTGATTTGAAATGAACGAATAGATCAGCGCCACCGTTGTCAGGAGCGATAAATCCAAAGCCTTTAGTTTCGTTAAACCATTTAACTGAGCCAGTTGTTTTATTTGACATAATATATCTCGATACATTGAATGAATTATAAAGAAAGCTACTAAATAAGGAATGAAGAAAAAGGTATCGCAGGATAGATATGACGAATTTAATCGAAAAACTGAGAAGATCTTGAACTAAATATATTATTAATAGCTCACCGTTTGAGCTGACGACACTATACACTATGTGCACATAATAGATATGTATTTCTTCATTTAATTTTATATCAAACAAAATCAATGAGTTAACACATCAAATCAAGCAAGATGTTAAGCCCTGTGCGAGTTCCTCTCTTGAATCAGGTAGAAGTAACTGGATTTGCACAACTCTGGCTTGAGTAAGAGATGTCGTGAATATTGAGTGGCCTACACTTTGAACCAAGATTTCATTTATCCCTTATTGAATTGTGTAAACCTGAACTCTGGGTGATTAACCCCTATGATAGTTAGATAGCAAGGTAACGGCATAATAAAATACTCAAGATATATGTTTAGAAGGCAGTGAAATTCGTGTGGTGATGAGTGAGCAAAATCGCGTGATAGAAGTAAAAGTGTCAGACAATGGGGAAAGCATTTCTTCTTTAGTCCGTGAGCGATTGTTTGAAGTTTTCTATCGAGGTCAGTCAGATCGAGGAGATGGTGTGGGGCTTGGAATGGCGATCTGCAAAGACATCGCGACACTGCACAACGCATCTATTGAGCTGTTACCAAGAAAAGACGATTGGAATGAATTTACCGTTCGCTTTAGTGCGAATCAATAACCTTGTCGTGTGTTTATTGTCTTAGAAAGAAGCAGATTATCACGACATATGTGATATCTATTCAATTGATTTTATATCCAAACTATAGATATAAAAGCACAAGCTAGGTAACCTTTGAGTCACTCATAAACAACTCAATAGGGC
>NZ_JATABH010000122.1:0-2079 GCF_036533775.1 Vibrio sp. M260112
TATCAAACCAACCTTTGGCACCAGCAATAACAGCGCACAATGAGCCGAACAGAACCTCAAACAAGCAATACGTAACCTTTGCTGACTGGCGCTTATCTGCGACTAAATGGAAGTGCTCTTTAAACTCATCGATATGCATTGTGGGTAGGCCTCTTTGTTAAAAGAGAGTATATGATCACAGCTAAATATGCTCGTCAAACCGATCATTCTAAGTGGTTAGAAAATGTTCGCGATCTCACCCTGTAGATTACGGCATCGATCAACTATAATTTGCTGCTATATACTAACTTATTGATTACATGGCATTACATATCATTTTGACACCAAACCAAGATCTTAACTGTTAATTCAGGGCGGGATCGCACTTTGTTAGCAACTATGATCTAATAGGCCAAAACAATGTGAGTGCGGTGCTCCGAGCCAAAGACAAAAACTAAAGCAAGCGGGTTGGTGTAACGATTACAGAGCACAAGTATTCTTTGGTTATAAATTAATCAAAGTATGCTCACGCCCTGATTGTTAATTCACATTAAAAAATAATGTGCAATAAATGGACTTTATTATCGGGACAAATTAACTAAAAAAGGACTTCATTATGCGTAAATATCACTATTCGGCACTACTTATGTCAGCCTCTTTTTTATCTATGGCTGGAGAACATACTGTCAGATTTTCGGGAAGCGTCATCGAACGACCTTGCCCTATACAGACTGAAAATCATACAAATAAATTTATACAGACTGAAAATCATGCAAATAAATTTATACAGACTGAAAATCATGCAAATAAATTAATCGAAGATCGCTGTGTCCCCTTCAAAAAACCTGTATATGAAGCAATTTATGATACAGAAGATGATGGCATTACAGTCAAACATATTGGTAACATCGTTCATGTAACCTATCTATAGACATTAGTAATGTGACTCACAAGCTGTAGTTAATGCTAGCCTTGAGCCCATGTCATTGGCTCTTTGCTATCATTTTCTACCACTGTAACAATCATACCAGCTTCCACAACTACTTCATTCGGATGTTTTTCTATACCGTTAAATATTCCCTCAATTCCTTTGCTTCATTCTTTTAACCTCACTAAGTTAACACAGAATACTACTGATAAATCTAATTATCGCAAAACGAGAACAGTCCTACAAAACAAGTTCAAAACTCTGTCGCTCAACACCATAAAACCTACAAATAAGCATAAGAGAGGCTACTAGCCCCTCTTATGTCAACCACAGACTAATCCTCTGACTGACAAAATGTCGCTATGTACAGGGCTTCAACTTTTTCTCGAGCCCACGGTGTGCGGCGTAAAAATTTCAGAGATGATTTTATCGATGGGTTATTGTAGAAACAGTTGATCTGAATTTCTGCGTCAAGTCCTTCCCAGCCGTAATACTCTTGCAGGCGGGTAAGAAGTTGCTCTAACGTAATACCATGTAATGGATTGTTCGGCTGTTGCTGACTCATTGAATAGTGTTCCGACGATATCGAGGTGTAAAACGAGAGTCTAGCAAATATCAGTTATCTTTATTACGTTTTTCACTCCACAGCGCACGTCCTCGTCTTTTACTTTTGCGGGTTTGGCAACGAATCAAAATCGCTTGTTTCTCCTCGTTAGACGCAGCTGACCAATTTAGGATCTCGTCTAGAGTTCGAAAACAACCTAAACAGATCTCTTCCTCATCAATGCAACAGTGGCGAATACATGGACAAGCGATTGTCGATAAGCCACTGTTACTTTCATTATCTCGGTTCATTTCACACCCCACTGTCTAGATTCTAGACCGAGATGAAAGTGGGTGCCTTACCCTAACCGCAATACTACCCTTGAGATCCGGCTACAGTGCATGACACTACCTTCCGTTTTGCTGTAAAAGGACTCGCTGATAACCGTTCGCTCCCGAATTAACACTAACACCTGAGTGTCTGCTAAATAGCTGATCCTAATTATGCTTCACTTTTTGTACTCCATGACCACCGCTGGGAAACGATGAAATGTTATCCATAAAGTTTCGAACCCGTTTTAATAGTTGCCACATTGCTTTGCATTGATGATTCCGAGTTACTGTTTCAT
>NZ_JATABH010000123.1:0-2071 GCF_036533775.1 Vibrio sp. M260112
CCTGTCTACCGTTCGATTAGGTATGGAAGTCCTCAGGCGACCAGACTACGAGATTACTACTCAACACCTCTTAGCAACGGCCATGGCTCTAGCTGAGCAGCTCTTAAAAGATGGCTATGCACTGGCGGATTTATGAGGGGATCCCTCAGGGTTAAGCGCACAAAAGCGGCTTTAGCTGAATATGATGAAAGGGAAAAAAGAAGACTGAAACAACAGGCTTCTTTGACTAAAGATAATCCTCCACAGGTAAGTAACGCGCCAATACTTAAATCAAGGCTGTTAAAAAATGAAGAGAATATGAATGCGCTAGGAAGTGGTTCATTTTCTTACCTGCGATTTGGAATGAAGAGCTTTGAGGTATTAAAAACTCAAGAAGCATTGAAAGAAGTGAATGTGTATCAGGGAAAGGTAAATGGACATTTTGGAAGTCAAACGGAGCAAGCGGTCAAAAAGTTTCAAAAAGAATACCATCCGACACATACCACGCATCAATATTATCAATTGGGTGAAGTAGACGGAGTCATCGGCAAGAACACCATTCTTGCTTTAGATGAAGCCGTTAATGAAAGTTGGAAATATCTTGATGATGCGATGGATGAAAAATGGCTAACTGTACCAAGAGGGCAGTTCACATTTGACTGTGAAGGCGATGATATTGAATCATCCCCCTATTTCACGAGGAAAGCTCATGTTCCTAAGAATGGTAGAGTGGTGATTGGTCAATCAGGTGTTACAATTGGGCGAGGTTTAGATTTAGGAAATCCACCCACAGGAGCGACGGGACAATCACCTGCTAAGTTGGACTTAAAAGCGCTATTTCAAGAGGCGGAATTAATCCCTGAATTATCGGATTGGTTACTCAGTGTCGAAGGGGTTAAAAGAGCAAGTGCCCTAGAGTCTCTTGATAGTTCAGGGTTGACTGATGATGAACTGACAATAACACGTAAACAACAACACTTAATGTTTAATGATGTTTATGATTATATGGAAGAAAAGACTCGCATCTTGCTGACTAAGCCAGATGTTAAAGCCAAATTTGGAGTGGTTGATTGGGATAACTTACCTCGTAATGTTAAGGATGTTTTAGTCGACTTGACATATCGAGGCGATAACAGCCCTAGAACAAGGGAAGGCTTTGTTCCTGCATTGGTTGATTACAATGCCCAAAGTTTTAAAGCAGTTATTTCGAATGTAAAAGCGTGGAGGAAATTTGATGTTCCACGTAGTAGGTGTATTGCAAGAAAGGAGTATCTAGAATGAAGCTTAAACGTATTTTTATGATAGGATTGGTATTGGTTTCAGCTTATACAAGTGCTTCCGAATATCGATTGTATGCTTCGGATTATTCAGTTAGAACGAAGAAAGAAAATTTTGCTGCCTATGTTTTGAAAGATAATCCATGTATCACTGTATATGAATTTAAAACAGGGAAATCAGTCCAATATTGTGAATTAGGAAATAAAGAGAAAAAGGCAAACTCTGTGCATGGTGATGTATCATTAACCAACTTACAGCGAGACTATCCTACTGCTTATGTCATGGATTTAAGTATGTGGAGTGGTGACGTAACATTTACAGTAGCGACTCCTTGGTCAGATCTATCATGTACCATCGATGTTCAAACTCAGGCAGTGAGTTGTGAGTAGTCAGAATTAGCTATCTTACTTTAATTTTCTAACTCGCTATTACCCGAAACCTATGTGTCTGATTTGGTTAATTTTTAATATCTGAAATTTGAATACGTAATGAGTGTTCAAAATCCATTATGTCTTTGGGTTGATTTTAATAGGATGGAAGGGATGAAAAATATTTATAAGAGCATGTTTTGTTGCCTGCTTGCTTTTTCAAATATAGCTCTTGCTAGCAATAAGCTCCCTAATAGTTTAGAAATTAGAGAGTTAAAGAAAAATTATGACAATAGAACGGCGTTGTTGATCAAATCAGCTTGAAGATCAACGACGCCATATATGACTAGCCGTTAGCTTCTAACAGGCATACCTAGTCCTATGACTTTGTTCATTGCTTTGACATTTGCCAGTGCCTCACCAACTTGAGCGTTATAACATCTCAA
>NZ_JATABH010000124.1:0-2055 GCF_036533775.1 Vibrio sp. M260112
CGGTCGAATACAGCAATCTGAAACACATTTTTTGCTAAATCGATACTAATAAGCCTATATTTCATGTTGGTCACCTTTATCCTTGATTCTGTCAAAAGTTAATCATGGCACATTGCGATGCCGAGATAGAGGTGACCATCTCATCACACGTTTTAACTACCCCAATATTAAGACAGCGTTTCTGATAATTATTTGATAGATTGATTAATTATTAACTGGGTGTGCATCATTAAGAAAAGGAAGGGAAATCACATTATTTCCGAGTCATTAACTTCATGTCACCTGCTTAGCCGCTTAAAATAAGCGGCTAAGTAATGAGGATTGATAATGAATTATAAATGGCTAGGTCTTCTCGGGTCGATTCCTTTATTGGCGGCATGCAATAGCGATATCGACATCGACATTTCCAGCAACGTGCTTTCTCAACAGCAGCTCAACACCATTATTAGTAATGTCAATAAACACTATCCAGATGCAGACAGCGAACTAAAACAAAATATTGCTGATCTCGCGGTAAAGTCGATTGAAAATATGGTGTTTGTCGAAGGTGGCCGTTTTATTATGGGCGACTTTCGTATGCCCTGCATGAACGACGATCTTAATCGCCCAGTCTGGACGCCGGAAGCAAGCTGTTACAGTCAGGTCTCGATCGTTGATCGCGGGGCGGATATTCAACATGAAGCAAATAGAAAACTAATAATAACCGTGCTATAAGAGCCTGTACCTATGGCTCTTATAGTATTTAAGGAAAATATTAATGCATTTATTACTTCAAGCTTTGTTGAATCTACTCTCATTAGGTACGTATGATGCTATCCAAGGGCGCGTTTCTTCTTATATATGGAGTATATTTTACTTTTTATTATTCATTTTGTCATTTTTTGTCTACTTTGAATCCGTATTAGTATTAATGCTAGCAATAGGCGTTTTTTTACTAATGTTGATTGCAATATTCATATCCTCATTCGTAAAGATAAAAACTGCTAACATACGTGCTTGTACTATAGTTCCATTTATTACATCTGTTGCTCTGTTAATTTCTTCTCCAAGTAAAATTGAATTACTAGTATCTGAAGGAAACAGTATGTCTCCTCTTATTAAGGATGGTGACACGTTACTTCTAAGAAAAATCAACAATCATGAAGAGTTGAATGCCAATGATATTATTGGTTTTAAGATTGGTGTTGAAAATGAAATTTTATTGAAAAGAATAATTGCAACCCAAGGTGACAGCATTCTATACAAGGGTAAAAAACTATATATAAATGATAGTTTTATTTTGATTGACAATCAAGCCATAGAAAACGAAACAATTGCATTCAAAGTACCTAAGGATAGCTATTATGTATTAGGTGACAATTTAAATGAATCCTTCGATTCCAGGTATTTTAAAGATACATTCGTGAAGAAAAGTGAATTACTCTATAAGTATATAGGAACAATCGACCTCTAAACTTCAGAACTGGTTTTAAATCATGAAACAATTATCAGACCTTAGTAGGGAAAATGTTTTAACCACACCAATATTAAGACAGCGTTTCTGATAATTACTTGATAGATTCATTAATTATTAACTGGGTGTGCATCATTAAGAAAAGGAAGGAAAATCACATTATTTTCCGGTCATTAACTTCATGTCACCTGCTTAGCCGCTTAAAATAAACAGCTAAATAATGAGGATTGAGAATGAATTATAAATGGCTAGGTCTTCTCGGGGCGATTCCTTTATTGGCGGCATGCAATAGCGATATCGACATTTCCAGCAACGTGCTTTCTCAACAGCAGCTCAACACCATTATTAGTAATGTCAACAAACACTATCCAGATGCAGACAGCGAACTAAAACAAAATATTGCTGAGCTCGCGGTAAAGTCGATTGAAAATATGGTGTTTGTCGAAGGTGGCAGTTTTATTATGGGCGACTTTCGTATGCCCTGCATGAACGACGATCTTAATCGCCCAGTCTGGACGCCGGAAGCAAGTTGTTACAGTCAGTTCTCGATCGTTGATCGCGGGGCGGATATTCAACATGAAGTCACCCTAAGCAGTTATTCG
>NZ_JATABH010000125.1:0-1986 GCF_036533775.1 Vibrio sp. M260112
AGACCGCGAAAGCCAATGGTCTTATCCTTTACGACTATATGGTCAAGTGTATGAAAGAGCTGGCGAAAGCGGAGCCAGATATCGATGCGCTCCTGCCTTGGAACTTCAAACACTAGCAGTGTCGCCCCGTGGGATCATGGGGCGGATACCTTACAACTTTCTTTTGCTCTAAGAGTTCATCTCTTTCTCTTTCCAGTTTTCGGAGAGGATCTTCGTCAAACACTTTAAGCTCTGGAGAATCTAAGTCTAAGAGTGATATATTAGTCAGAGTAGTTAGTAGGTTTACGTCTGATACATGTATATTTTCGTCAGTGAGACCATGAGCAATAGCTTCTGATAGTAGGGTTCTTCCTTTCTGTAGTCCATCTCCTTTAAGTTGCTCTATTTCCCTAATTTTCTTTCGCAATTGACTACGTTCTTGTTTTAGTCTTCTCAGCTTTTCCATATCTTTTAAGTGATCTTCATTGGTAGCACCTATAAAATACGGTAGTGTGTCTTTGATGGATTGGGGAATAAAAGGATCTGCCTGCCTATGAAAGAGTACACGTTTAGATGCAAGCTCTTCTTGAGCCTGAAACAAAAATGATTTTGTGTGTTTAAATGATATAGATATACTCGAACGAGTATTTCCATCTGGAACTTGTGTGACATATTCAGATATACCCAATCTACGAGATAGGAAATCCTCTACTCCAGAAACATTTGTAGAATGCCTCAGCTCGTCATAAATCGGTAAGTCGATTCTGTGAGAAACTCTCAAGTCACAAGTTGTGCTCGATTTCATGCCTTCATCAGGAGCCTTTCTCGCGATAAACACTTGGCAATCATCTAACTCTAATAAAACGGAATACCACGAGACTACATCAGTAATTAGCCCATCTGCGACATTACACTCACTTCGCCCAAGACAGTAGTCAATAATTTCGATAAGCTGAGACTTACCTCGTTTTGAGGCCCCTGTAAGTATGTTTAGAGAACCGCGACTAAACGTAACATCGTTTCTCTCACCATGTTTACTGTATACACTGATACTTTTAATTTGCATTTATGGTCGAACTCCAAGCTTTGCATAAGCTGTAGCGTCTGAATCAAATTGACTAAACCACCTTCCGAGAAGGCGAGCCGCTCTGAGGCTTTCTTTCATATCTGTACTTTTATCAAATAATGTCGGGGACTTAGGTAAAGAGGAGCTTGCTACAAATAATCTGCATTCACTGTCCATTTTTATAGCCCCTGTGATAGATAGAAACTGGATCGCTTCAATAACGATGGGGACAAAACCTTCGACTAATTCAGGAAGTAAAGCGATATAGCCATCATTTTGACCTACCCATTTATCTATCGAGGTAGTGATTGAGCTTGGCAGTCTAGATGAAAAGATTCGATTTGCAGACAGCGGAACCGCTAGAAAAGCTAAGTTTGAACTCAAGCCTTTACCTGAAGACTGTTCATGCTCTCGAATAATAGAATACAAAAGAAACCCAATATACGCCTCGTTATACAACGCGCTTTCATCTTGAGATAAACAACTACGGTTAGTCATTCTTCCCCCTTATTGAAACCAAAAATTTCTTCATATTGAGGATGCCAACCTATCCGAGCCTCATCAGCTAAAATATGATAAGTGCCCCTTGCAACATAATCACCGTCAAATTGAGGACGAATTCTCTTCAGACCATTAGTCTGGCATTTCGTATAAACTGAAGCTCCTTGATTTTCCAAAGGCAAATCACATTGTGTCATTTGTACATGGTCAAAATGTATCTCCCACTCTTCATATATCTTATCTTCGTATTTCTTTAATTCTCCAGGCAACAAAAGCCCTTGACGATGCCAACTAAATAACTGTTCCTAAATATAGATCACTGGTTTGTAGAAAAAGAAGGGAACTCGGTACCGTTTGAGCGATCTGATCAGTCGCCAAACATACAAACCTACAACCGTTACCGAGTTCTCATGATTCTAACATTACCTGACCGCGCAGAG
>NZ_JATABH010000126.1:0-2157 GCF_036533775.1 Vibrio sp. M260112
AAAATGTGGGCCACCTAAAGACCCTGCATTGCCAATGCTCGCAACTGAAACAGGCTTACTTTCAAAGCAACCATTAAGTAAAAAGCACATGCTTACAGCGATTAAAAATCTAAACTTCATTATCAAATACCACTCGCTTGAGTTGGTTTTCTTCTTTCGTTACTGGATTAACAAGACTGCAACACTACCTAACGGTTGAGTTAATAACTTTTCATTCAACGTTTTTAAAGCCACATCACATCCTGTCAATTGATGCAGGTTAAGATATGGAAAATCGGCTGTTTCTATGATTAGGGTGTATTATCCGTAAATGGTTTGTCTGACACCTCTCCCTTACCGTCATATAAAACAACGACTTTTGTATTACCTGTCTTGCTATATGGCGCAGAGTGTACCCAACCATTAGGATCTGCATTCTCTCGGATAGTACAGTCATTATGCTTTCTACTGGGATTGCAAGAGTACTTGTATAATAGTAATACTTGCTCTTTATTTACTAAGACCTGCATAACTCCATTTGTCTTAAAGTTTGGGTAATAATGGTTGATTGTCTCTATTTTTTGCTTGGCAAGCTCACTGTCTATCACATCATCAATGCGAAACCACTTAGTATCATAATTCTCATCGAAATTACCCCATTCGGGCTTCCAACGCTGTTGCCATTTTTCACGAGATGAGCCGCCACCAACCCCATTTTCCCATTGCCCCTTAATGGCGCTAGGGATACCTATGCCAATGCCTGCGCTAGCACAACAGCCCTGAACACTCCCATACGCAAAGTTTGCTCCTCCACCATAAATATCACTGACCCACATATCACGAATAAAATGTGGACCACCTAAAGACCCTGCATTGCCAATGCTCGCAACTGAAACAGGCTTACTTTCAAAGCAACCATTAAGTAAAAAGCACATGCTTACAGCAATTAAAAATCTAAACTTCATTATCAAATACCACTCGCTTGAGTTGGTTTCCTTCTTTCGTTACTGCATTAACAAGACTGTCCATTGCAGTCTCACACCCTGGGTTGATGAGTGCATCATGAGGGCGATGTATCCATTCCTTACCATACTGGTTAATCTCATCTTGCCAATGTGTCGGTGTAATACTACCTAACGGTTGAGTTAATAACTTTTCATTCAACGTTTTTAAATCCACATCACATCCTGTCAATTGACTGAAATCTTGCGGATAGGCGAGCTTTTCGTCATCCCAATTCACACCTGCAACCTCTGCCTGCTGTTTCATTCTTTCTAATGGCAGAGCCGATAGAGCATTGCTAATAGGCTGTAGCTCGTAATAATAAAAAATGCCATTCACCAGTGTCACAACACCATATAAACCCTTAGTTCTGCATTCCAAATTCCAAGCGTCTTGAGCGTGCTTGTGTAGCTGCTCACTGTATGCGGCTGCTCCGTAAACAGTCTGTTGTGTTTTTATCTCTTCCCTTATGGATTCTGTTTTTATTAACTCTCGATTATAAGTTGCAGACAGAGGCATACCATACCTTGTAGGTAAACCTTGCTTTGCATACTGCTCTTTTGAAGGATAGCCGCCACCAATGTCTGTGTGACAGCCAGCAAACACCTCCTCATAAAAGTTAGAAGGTAGAACGCCATCGCTAGGTCGTAGAGATGTTAGAGGGAAGTTCTTTCTGTATTCGTGATGGGCGCTTATCTGGAATACACGCTCCGCACAACTAGCATCAAGTCCTAACTCAAAATTGCCTTCATCGTTGTTTCCAGCTAGATAGAACGAGCCTACGGTATCGAACAGCCCAACAAAACGAACACTACAGGTACGTGTCTCGTCAGGATAGTAACCATGTTTAGCTTGGCTACTGACGTCATCTTGGTGCGCTAATAAGTTGGGGAAAACTTCACCGAATGCTTCACCGTCACGTGGCTTGTTATAATCAGGCAATCCATCTTTAACGGCATTAACAAAGTGACGAGCTAAAGCCGCTCCGCGTGTAAAATGCCCCAGTATCGTCAGCAACAAGGTTGTAAGCGGTGTCAATGAGCGTATATGTTTTCTCTAAATTATTTGGGCTGACACCAAACGCCTGAGCTAAATCGACTTCATCTTTTCCTTCATCTATCAAGGTTGGGTTTTGCCACGCTCCATCCACAGTCCCGACCCCAGCAACATAAATTT
>NZ_JATABH010000127.1:0-1951 GCF_036533775.1 Vibrio sp. M260112
TTGCTATAACGACGCCGGATATATGTCGCAAGACCGTCGACCATCAATGTTAATCTCCGTTAAGGGTGCCTATGAAATAGCTTAAAGAAAAGACCGACATTAATTTCAATCAGGCCTTGCGAACAGCGAGGTGACCATATATGTCCTTTCGATTTGTCCTTTCAATTTTTAAAATGAATGCGCCGATTGTCGCTAAAAGCGTTTGAGGTGATTTAAGGGGAGGGGGTACAAGTCACGTTTAACCCCGAATAGGAAATTGACTACATAATTCGTCCCTTGTTTATGCTATTCTGGTTCTGTTAATTTTGATACTTATTTTGTGTTAGCAGTGTTATTACAAATAATATAAACGTAATTTGAATCGGAATATATGTTTTTTAAAAAGAAAAAAATGGTCAAAACCCCCGACCTTAATCAAGATTTTATTGAGTCTTTATATGGATCTCTGGCCGTTATTGAGTTTACCCCTGAAGGGGGGATTTTAAATGCTAGTGATTTGTTTTTATCCTGTGTTGGATACCAAAGGCAAGAAATTATAGGTAAGCACCATTCTCTCTTTTGTTTAGAAGAAATTGCGTTATCGCAACAGTATTCCCATTTTTGGCACAATCTAGCTTCAGGGGAAGCGCAAAGTGGAGTTTTCTCCCGACTTAATAAATCAGGAAATGAAATATTTGTTGAGGCAACGTATTTCCCGATAATCTCTGACGGAAAAGTTATAAAAGTTGCTAAAGTCGCCTCTGATGTTACAGAACAACATGTAAGAAGCATTGAAGATTGTGAGTTATTAAGTGCATTAGACCGAACGTTTGCCGTTATCACATTTTCACCTTCTGGAGAGGTAATTAATGCAAACGATGCATTCCTGAGTACTTTAGGTTATTCACAAGATGAAGTCGTAACCAAGCATCATAAAATGCTTTGTTTTGACGATTTTTATCAAGAAAATCCTCATTTTTGGAGGGAGTTACAAGGTGGGAGAGCATTTAGTGGGCGTTTTTTAAGAAAATCAAAACTAGGCGATAGAATTTGGATTCAGGCGTCTTACAACCCAATATTCAACGATAAAAATGAAGTATATAAAGTGGTTAAGTTTGCTACTGATATTACACCAGAGGTCCTTCAAGAGGAGGCTTCAAATGAGGCCATATCGATTGCTTACACAACGGCCGTTGAAACTGAACAAGTAGCAACGGATGGTAAAAAATCAATAAACAAAGTTCAAGAACAATCACTAGACGCAGTTCAACAAGTGGAAAGCTCCGTCGAACTAATAAATAAGCTCAATGAACTCTCAACTAACATTGAAAATATCGTCCAAGTTATTGGTAGCATTGCTGATCAAACGAACTTACTGGCTTTAAATGCGGCAATAGAAGCAGCAAGAGCTGGTGAATATGGACGTGGTTTTGCTGTTGTGGCTGATGAAGTGAGGGTTTTAGCTTCCAAGACATCAGGCTCAACAGCTGAAATTAGCCGAGTGGTCTCTGAAAATGTAATTTTGACGAATAAAATATCCGAATCAATGGGGAAAATTAGAGTCTCTGCAATAGATACAAATGAACAACTATACACTGTATCTTCAGTGATCGATGAAATACAAAGAGGTGCAGAGGATGTCGCTAAAAATATGTCCAATTTAACTTAGTGTGAACCTAAACCAATTTTTTAGCTAGTGCGATTTTACTTACCGCACTAGCACTTCATAGCTAGCTTTGCCATACCTGTAGTTATTCATTAGTTGCTAAACACTGGTAAATAAATGTCCAAATACGATTTATTGCCAATTAGGAAAAGCTGTTAATTAAGAAAAGCAGTCTCTCGACCTCCTGAAAAAGTGGCATTGGAAATGGTTCAAGAACGGCTCAAATCTTCTCTCGCTCGCATAGATAGAGAAAAAGTGATCTTACTTCGACATATTTTGCCTAGTTTTTCTTTTTAAGTCAGAAAA
>NZ_JATABH010000128.1:0-1915 GCF_036533775.1 Vibrio sp. M260112
TAACAGCTTTCCAGATTAAAGAATTTGCTTGGCGACCATAGCGATTTGGACCCACCTGATTTCCATTCCGAACTCAGAAGTGAAACGAATTAGCGCCGATGGTAGTGTGGGGTTTCCCCATGTGAGAGTAGGACATCGCCAGGCTTTAATTTCGTTTTTAGATTTTAGACCTTTTTATTAAGGGAAAGTCTAAAGGCAAAAACTTAGACTTAGAGTCTAACCAGTGCGGAGCGGTAGTTCAGTTGGTTAGAATACCGGCCTGTCACGCCGGGGGTCGCGGGTTCGAGTCCCGTCCGCTCCGCCACTTATTTCGAAAACCTCGCTAATAGCGAGGTTTTTTCGAATCTAAAATCTGAAAAGATTCTACAGGGGTGTAGCTCCAATTGGCAGAGCAGCGGATTCCAAATCCGCGTGTTGGGAGTTCGAATCTCTCCACCCCTGCCATCTTCAATTGCATTTTTATGCAAATAAAAAGCCCAGTCGTTTGACTGGGCTTTTTCTATTTCTGGGTTCTTTCATTGTGAGTAATAATTTGCCCCTGAGTGATCTGCATTCATTATTCAAATACACACATAATTAGATTGTTCGTTATCATGTTATAACGACCTCGTTAGAATTCCCTATAATTGAGGTTTTTATGCCAGCACAAATGAAAGGAAACTTTTGTAATATCAAGGGTTTTAAGCCTTCTCAGCGCACTATGCGGGCAATCCGAGATATGAATGATGTAATTGAGATGGCGGGCTATTTGGATAAGATTATCCCCCTTATCCCTTTCTATCACATATTTGCAGGGCGAAAATCCTATACTGGCGTAGCTATTACTGCTGCTGGATGGAACGCATCGACTTATGAGTGGCGCACATTTAATGAGGCCATGATGGCCATCCCCAAAATTAAACGAGAGGCTTTAGAAAAAATAGCGCATCGTGAATCTTTAACAGCAACAGGAAAAGACTATGAGTTTTGGACATGTGTTTATAATTCGCTTTAATCTTGCTTTAGTGCTGCTATTCGCTTCGTTGAGTGCTAATGCTAATTTCGAAACAATGACAACTAAAGCCTTACAGTTCGAATATACAAAGGCTTATGAATCGCTTAATGAAAAACTTGAGCAGTGTTCTATATTGGGAGATTTAAGAACAATTGAAATTACGGATGAATGGCTCAAATCCCTTTCCAACCAAACACAGAGAATCGTTTTATTTGTTCTCGCGGGTAAAGCTGATAAACGTTGTGCTCAAGTAGAAGAAAGTCGTTATGTCCAAGCTATGTTTGAGTTGGCTGTCATCGGCGAAGATAACGCATTAAATGACTACATAAAGCTACAACAATATGGAAAGCTTGATGATGATGCTCTTAAGATCTTAAACAAGCTGAATCCGAGCGAATTACTAAGATTGTCACGTTTAGAAAAATACCAACAACCTTTTAATGCAATGACTTCTCTCAGTCCTGATAAGAAGTAGAGTGTGTTATCACTTGACGAGATACGTTCTTACCAAAATAGCATCGTGGTTTCATGAAACCACGATGCTATTACAGTAAAAATACACAACCAAACTTATTTACGCTTTCGACGTGTTTTTCGTTTGGTTGTCGCGTTCTTGGCTTTCACCACTCGACAGCCTTTTGCAAAGCGGTAACCTTTCTTGAGTGTGCCGTTAGCTTTTAAACCTGTTTTAGCCATTTTCTTTCTCCCATTCTAATTTCAAAATACGCTTGTCATGCTCTTGCTGTGTACGGGTTACTTTCAATAACAAGTAATACCAATCTGGAAAATTAACTGGTCAGGTTAATCCACTCCCTTTTGCACATCGTTTGCACCCTATCTGCGCTTTCCAAGAAGCCATTCCATGCTCTACATACCTTCTCGACAACATCGTTATAGTTCGTAAAACTTTGGTTGGCTAAA
>NZ_JATABH010000129.1:0-1799 GCF_036533775.1 Vibrio sp. M260112
CTCGATGAGCTTTACGAATGGATGACAACTCAACAAGTGCTTGAGTCTAGCCCGCTGGGTAAAGCGATAAAATACACGCTAGGCCAATGGCCGAAACTTATCCGCTATATCGATGACGGTCATTTATCGATAGATAATAATCGTGCTGAACGCGCAACAAAACCGCTGGTTATTGGGAGAAAGAACTGGCTCTTCTCGACCAATCCCGATGGAGCTGAAGCGAGTGCGATGCTTTACAGTATCGTCGAGACCGCGAAAGCCAATGGTCTTATCCTTTACGACTATATGGTCAAGTATATGAAAGAGCTGGCGAAAGCGGAGCCAGATATCGATGCGCTCCTGCCTTGGAACTTCAAACACTAGCAGTGTCGCACCGTGGGATCATGGGGCGGATACTTCTAAGCGATCCAGCTCCATCTCAGCAGCCTCTTTGCTGACAGCACGGTAGACAGGCTTCAGGTCAGCCATAAACTCCTTCTGGTGCTTGGAGGCCACGTACTTCAATGAGTTGCGGATCTGATGAATTACACACTGTTGCACTTCTGTATTTAGGTAAATCGTAGCGATGGCTTCTGGGAAGCCTGTAAGGCCATCCACGCAGGCAATCAGGATGTCTTCGACTCCACGATTATGCAGATCGGTTAGCACTGACAGCCAGTAGTTTGCACCCTCTGATTCGGATAGGTAAAGACCTAGCAACTCTTTCTTACCTTCAATCGTGAGGCCAAGGATAGTGTAAATCGCCTTGCTGATGTAGCGTCCATCTTCTCGGATTTTATAATGGATGGCATCAAGCCAGACAAAGGGATAAAGTGGATCTAGTGGACGTTGCTGCCACTCCTTAAGTTCAGGGATTAAACGGTCTGTCACGCCTGTTATAGTGGCTTCAGAGACATCAATACCATACATATCTTCGACGTGACCACGAATGTCACGATAGCTCATGCCAAGTGAGAATATAGACAAGATCTTACGGTCGATCTCATCAGTGAGCTTAGTTTGGTTTTTCTTGATGAGTTGAGGCTCAAACGAGCCTTGGCGATCACGTGGTGTGTCTAGTTCAAATGCGCCTACTGAAGACTTAACAGTCTTCTTGCTTGAGCCATTTTTGCGGTTTGGTTGGTCGTCATTGTCTAGGTGTTGCTCAAGTTCTGCCTTTAATGCAGCTTCAGTTATTTGCTTAATAAGGGGAGTTAAGAAGCCATCTTTACCTGTCAGATCTTGTCCTGACTGAAGAGCTTTAATGGCTTGTTCTAGATCGAATTCGTTGGTCATGTGTCATTCCTGTTTTATACATATTACTGAAATGACACAGATTTCTAAACACTACCTTACAAAGGGCGCGTATACCCCTGATCATTGAAAATGCTTGATTTTATTTAGAATCAGGATCATGCTACGAACCATGAAAATTACACTGACTTCTCAACAGAAACTGCAACTCGAACAAATGCACGATTCTACTCGTGATGGTCGAGTGCGTGACCGTATTAAAGCAGTATTGCTTACCACAGAGGGGTGGAGTCAGACCATGATTGCTCAAGCTCTTCGCATTCATGAATCAACCGTTGCACGCCACCTTAGTGACTACGTTCTTTCTGAAAAACTTAAGCCTGAAAATGGCGGAAGCCAAAGCAAGCTTTCTGCTACTCAAACCATGCACCTAATCGAGCATTTGTCTGAGAAAACCTATTCTCATACTCATCAAATTGTCGCCTACGTTAAAGAGACATTTGGACTTGATTATACTGTTTCTGGTATGAACAAATGGCTTCACCACAATGGTTTTAGCTACAAGC
>NZ_JATABH010000130.1:0-1787 GCF_036533775.1 Vibrio sp. M260112
GTCGACAATCGCAATGATGCGGTTTTTGTCGTCTTTTACATATTGGGAGGTGCCGCCAAAGGCACTGTGGTAGTAGGTGATCCGTTGTTCATCGTCGTAGCGGAGTTGCCCTTCTTATTTTCTTAAAGTGAGTGTCCCCGTTTATTCCACCTCATTACTGGGGAAAGAGCATTCTCTGCGTCTTCAAGAGCTAGCGGTAAATGACTTCGTAAAGCTTTAATGGAGAGAGGAAATACTACCCCGTATTCAGCAGCCAATCCTCTGATCTGGTTCGCCAAGGCAGTTCTGTTCTCTACCAAACGTTTACGGACACTGCGTATCGCTTTGAGGTCTTGTTGTTCAACAGACTTAACAGGAACGAAGTGAAGATTAGGTCTAGAATAGGCTTCGCAAATGGCTTTTGCATCATTAGCATCGTTCTTTTGCCGCCCAACAAATGGTTTTACATGCTGAGCTGGAATAAGAGCCACTGTGTATCCTAGCTCTTGACATATTCTGCCCCAATGATGAGAAGTTGCACATGACTCCATTGCAAGAGCAGTTTGCTCAGGTAGTTGGCGGACAGTATCTAGAAGCTTATCTCGCTTTACCTTTCTGTTTGATAAAATTTGTCCATTTGTACCCAGCACACATACTTGGAAGAGATTTTTCGCTATATCAATACCGACAACTTTAATAGACATATTTGTTACTCCTGCTCTCAATGGTTGTACTATTAGTTTGGTACAACGACGCTAGAAGGGAGGTGCGTCCATCACATCAAAGCCTATAGAGCATCAAGCAAATTATAGTTAGATTCTAGTTTATTTAGACTTCAAAATACCATTCTATGAAATCATTCCAACAGTTCCACTCCTTATCGCATACAATACCAGATTGACTTAATTTTAGAAGAATTACACTACCTTTTTTCTTATTATAAAAAAAGCACGATTGAGCTTCTAGATTAGTTATAGGTAGGAGGTCTTCGTCACATTGTAATGAAGACTTTACCGTATTCACAAGTAGTTGAAAATCGGAATTTATAATAAACCAAGGTAAATGAAGAAGTTCAAAACTGCGACTGGAAAAAGTTGGTCCATCTTCCACATGAAGGTAAAATTTTGCCAAGTCACTAGTAAGATCTAAATTATATAGACTCAGAGCTTGTTCATATTCGATGGCGGTATCATCGAACCACCACGATTTAGATTTGAAGAAGGCTACCAATTTATTATCCAACATTTTAATCTCCAATTGTTAAGGGCAAGACTTTTGACTTCGCGCATTAAGTTCATTTTGTGCTCTTTCTTGCCAATACGTTTCCCTATCAATGTTGAATGAATCTCTATCAACGGGATTAATAGGGTGGGCATTTGGTAAGTATGGGTGCAACGCGTTGGTTCCATAGTAACTTTGGTGAGTGTCAGCAGACAACTCAAATAACGAGCCTCTCGCATTTTGCTTCGAGTGATGTAAGTTTATTTGAGAGTATTTCCCATTTTTCACTACGAAAGGTGAACGACCATCCATTGCTAACTCCAAGTTCGTTTTTACTCCTTGGCGTGTATTGACGGGCAAATCCCAATCGATATTTTGTTGGTAAACCGTTTGTGATATTCCTGAGGGAGCATTGAATGAGTATGGTGTGAAGAAGCCTGCCAACCCAAACGGATCCACCCAGTCCATCGGATTGTGTACATACGCTTGTGGTCTTAAACCACCCGCCATGCCGATGGGGTCAGAGCTTAAATACTGCCCGCTGTCTGTATCATAATAACGGTGCAGGTTGTAGTAAAGCCCTGTTT
>NZ_JATABH010000131.1:0-1782 GCF_036533775.1 Vibrio sp. M260112
GCTTGAGATGTTATAACGCTCAAGTTGGTGAGGCACTGGCAAATGTCAAAGCAATGAACAAAGTCATAGGACTAGGTATGCCTGTTAGAAGCTAACGGCTAGTCATATATGGCGTCGTTGATCTTCAAGCTGATTTGATCAACAACGCCAACACAAAGTAAAAAAACAAGAGCAGAAAGAAAAGTTAAAGCAGGAACGAGAGATATGATTAATCCAGAGACAGGAGAGCTTGAAAAAGTACCTGTTTATGAGATTAAAGAATACGACATAAATTTTGAAAAAATTTGGCTTGGACACCTACTTACAGCAATGGATTGTTTAGGTGGGAAAAGAAAAGAAGTAGTTAAATGGATCTTGGCAAACCGAAACCAAGATAATCAAATTGTGTAACAGTTGATTATATAAAAGAAGAATGCGGAGTATCTAAACAAACAGTTGTAACAGTAATGAAAGCAATGCAAGAAGCCAATTTATTGCATCGTATTAGAAATGATTTATATACATTAGATGCTGATTTCATTTTTGCAGGAAAATCTGATGATAGATTAAACATAATGTTTACGTATGAAAACATCAAAGAGTTAAAAAATAAGGGGAACTAATGTCAATATATCCTACATCCCCAGATGGGGTATCAGTAGATAACAACATGAAAATCATAAGATCCAAATTCGGACGCATTACAGGCCCTATTGATTATTATTGGTTTTATCAAATGGTTCGAAATAAAGGCCCGTGGGATTATAAACAATCTGGTCCTTATGAACATTTTGGGAACTTCCATTATGGAGCTGTTGGTTATGCAGGTGGTATTCCAGAATCAATTTTACTGAGAGCAGCTGGCTGCGCTCAAATGAAAGCGGGAACTTCTCAAAACAGTTGGGGAAATTGCTGGGGGGACACACCTTATGCAGACGACCCTAACGACCAATATTATATAAAATTAGGTATTGAGTATGCGAAAAATAAAGGTTATTAGCTTAATTTTAATTAGTTTACTAATCATATGGTTAAATTTTGAGTTTGATAATGACAAATCATTAGATAAAGAAATTTTAAACGTAAAAATAACAAAATCATTAAGTCTTTCAGGTTTTAGGATGAACACTGGAGGTGCTACCGTTCCATTTAGATACGTTTATTTTATCAACCACAAAGAAAATAAAACACCTTTTCTAATCACAAATTCAAACTCGATCAAGGTTGATATCATTAATGATAAACACATAACCATTAATGTAATAGGAGAAATATATGAATACACAAATGCGATATGGTTCGGTGATACTACGCTACATCCTTTAACGATAGATTTAATTTCTAAAAGCACTTTAAAAGCTCCAAATCAAAGATTTGGCACTCAAAAAAAAGAAGAATAAAAAGACATTCTTCTTTTTTTTTGAGCTGGATCAAGGTCCTTTTCTCTTTTTGCTTCTTGCGTATTTCGATTGGGCTTTTGTGATTTTTTTCTTTTTATCTTTAACTTCTTCAAGACCATTATTTACAGATTGCTTTAAATCCTCAATCATTTTTTCATCACCAAAATCTGCTTGTTTCAGTTCTTCTGGCGTAGGTTCATGAGCCTTTGGCTCAGGTTCTGGTAGAGCCAAAGGCTCTGGTTGCACTTTGACAAGGCGTTGTTGATCAAATCAGCTTGAAGATCAACGACGCCATATATGACTAGCCGTTAGCTTCTAACAGGCATACCTAGTCCTATGACTTTGTTCATTGCTTTGACATTTGCCAGTGCCTCACCAACTTGAGCGTTATAACATCTCAAGC
>NZ_JATABH010000132.1:0-1664 GCF_036533775.1 Vibrio sp. M260112
TACCGAGATATCTTGGAGAATTCTGCTTTAGATTCAATCATCGCTTTAACCTTGAGGACATGACCCTTGCACTTTTAAGAGCATCGGTATGCGCACCACCTATGCCAGAAAAGCTTCTCAAGCTAGCTGAGAGTCGGTGGTAATCAGGTTGTTCTAAGCCGACTCTGATTGCTCGCATCAATCAGAAAACGTATCAACAAGCCTACCTTGAAAATACGGTAGCGACCTATGAGCATGGGCAGTCTTTCTCTCTTTTAGAGCTCTCTCAAAAAGGCGTATCAGACCCGAAGATACGCAAAGGGGAATTGATGGTACGTGCAAGAGGGTTTGAAGAGTTAGCCAACGAGCTAGGTCATGTCGCCACGTTCTTAACAATGACGTGCCCCTCTAAGTATCATCGCAGTTACTCAACGTCTGGACATGCGAATCCTAAATGGGGTGGCTATGCCCCAATAGACGGGCAAGAGTACCTCAATTCGGTATGGCAATTGATACGCTCTAAGCTTAACCGCTTAGGCATTCGCTTTTATGGTTTTCGTGTCGCAGAGCCGCAGCATGACGGCACCCCTCACTGGCACTTACTTTTATTCGTGGAGCCTAGCTGCTATGAGCCAATGATTGACATCATGCGTGAGTATTCATTGCGTGACGATGGAGAAGAAAAGGGCGCTCGTGAGCACCGTTTCACCGAAGTAAAAATTGATGCATCAAAAGGCAGTGCGACAGGCTACATTGCCAAATACATTTCCAAGAACATTGATGGTAGCGACCTTGATAGTGGTGTTTATGGAGAAGACCCGTTAGATGCGGCAGCACGAGTCGACGCATGGGCGGCGTGTTGGGGTATCCGTCAGTTTCAGCAGCTAGGCGGCTGCTCGGTGACAGTCTGGCGAGAGTTAAGGCGTTTAAAAGAGACACAAGGCTTGCCAGAAATAGCGAAAAGCATCATCGAAGCGGCTGATAAGGGGGATTGGAAGGTGTTTACTCAAAAGATGGGCGGTGTGTTTAGCGTAAGCGCGTCATAAAACCCGCATTCTAATCGTCTAGCCCGAATAATAAGATCAAATCTCCAACCCAAAGGAGATTTGAAATGGCCAAACGACGCACTAACCAAGAATGGCAAATGCTTATCGAACAATCTGAATCGAGTTCACTGTCGACACTCGCATTTTGTAAGCTCAATGAACTCAATCCCTCAACGTTCTATGCCAAGCGCCAGCAACTCAACAAAACTGGCGTATCTCTAGGCTTTGTCCGAGCTGAAGTCGTCGAAAAGACCACAAAGTATCAAGCCACTCACATTGCAGTGGCCAACATGACACTACTTGTAAACAATGTTGAACTGAGCATCCCACAAGGCACGCCAGCGACCTATCTTGCAGAACTTATCGGTGCGCTGTCATGAAACGCATGCTCAGTGCTCCCGAAATCTATCTCTATCGTAAAAGCGTCGATTTTAGAAAGTCTATCAACGGCCTGGCTGCGATTATCGAAAGTGACACCGACTTACCTGTAGGGAGTGGCGCACTGTTCCTGTTCACCAACAAACAGCGCGACAAAATCAAAGTGTTGTACTGGGATAAAACAGGCTTTGCTCTCTGGTATAAACGCCTCGAAAAAGCCAAGTACAAATGGCCTACAAAAGAGCAAAACGAAGTGTTTAT
>NZ_JATABH010000133.1:0-1661 GCF_036533775.1 Vibrio sp. M260112
TCTTGGCGTGTGCGAGATTTCACCGCTCCAATCAAGTCACCTTGCTTGGCTTGAGCATGCAGACAAGTCGCTCTACTTATCCAAAGAGTCTGGGCGAAATCGTTCGACAGTTTTCGAGCCTTCGTTCGTTGAATAACTATTCAATTCAGTGCTCAAATAGAACCGTGGTAAGAATCGCTGACCTAACTTAGCGTTCAGCGATTCTGGGTATAGTTTGAGCTTTCTCACGCAACCTATCATTCAACGTTATGCCATGTTTGGCACTAGGCTGACTCGATAACTTGGTAAAACCGCTCAACGTTAACCGTCACTCTTCCCCAATGGGACGCTTTTACGCGTTGTTGATGAGCATCGAATGACGCTCTATCGATAAACTCTTCATACACGTCAAACCGAAGAGGGTTATCACTATTCTGAGTGACGCTAAAGGTAATACAGCCCGGCTCTAGCAACGTTAGCTGCCTATGGGTGATCAACTCGTTTTTCACGACATCGAGATCGCGCTCTGGCACCAAAATAAAGCCTTTTAGTGTCACTTTTGTCATGCTTGTTCCTTATTCACCCGACTCCACGACCCTATTCACTCATTGTCCGTCTTTACACATCAATCGCAACAAGCAATGCCGCGACTAGCATCGCCATCGCGGACAAAACCATCTTATTCGCCTTCAAATTTAGCGTAACACTCTTCTAGTTGTGCATCTGTCATTCCTAGCACCGACTTAATCCCATTGTTAAGACAATTCTCATATTGGCTATCATCTTCACTTTGGGTATCAATGAATTTCGCACATTTATACATCGAGTCGCGATAGCCTTGAATAATGGTTGCGTGCGTTTTGCCACTGCATTTAGCTAGGTGGGCAAATGCACCGTTATTTGTCATAAAATCGATCTGAGTATCTATACCAGATTCGATTTGGCTCTCAGTGAGTTTGTTGGTAGCGTGACTTGGCATTGCTAATACTGTAATGGAAGCAGCCAATAGCAAGCGAGATATTGTTGAAAATTGCATAGAATCCCTTTGATGTATATTTTTTGTCCAAAATAGATCACGACACACTTAACGAGGCTAAAGAGACACGCAAGTTTGAGAACGTCGTAATATTTTAAGCATTAATTACATTAAAAATTTTTCTATTTAAAGTTAATTTTTCGCATAGTTTTTTAACTGCTCATTCCAAATTAGGCCGATATACCGATCGACCTAGATGCGCCAAAGTAAAAGGAGAAGACCAGCACTCAGCATAAAATCATCGGCATCCACTTAGCAAAAAACTCAGCAGCAGCATCATAAAAATCGAACGCTAAATGTTCAATACTCACAAAAATAAGTCAAATTTCACTTCGATACATTGGGGAATCAAGCGGTAGTAACTTGAAAAGGGCTAAATTGAGCGCCCTGCACTAACTCAGCCCTGAAGTTCTAACTATAATATTATCATTAACTATTATTAAAACGCAGACTATGCTTGATTCGAAATCAACCAATGAACTGGATTGCTCTCTCTTAGTCTTGGCGTGTGCGAGATTTCACCGCTCCAATCAAGTCACCTTGCTTGGCTTGAGCATGCAGACAAGTCGCTCTACTTATCCAAAGAGTCTGGGCGAAATCGTTCGACAGTTTTCGAGCCTTCGTTCGTTGAATAACTATTCAATTC
>NZ_JATABH010000134.1:0-1632 GCF_036533775.1 Vibrio sp. M260112
AATTGCAAGGTGGTAGCTTCAAGCAAGGCTTTATCAGCGGTGTCATTGGTAAGCTTGGTGGAGGAATTGTTCATGCCAATGTTCAAACGCAGACTCTTCAAGCTGGAGGTATGATTATCGTGTCAGGTATAGCGGCCGCAGCAAGTGGTTCCAATAGTCGAGATGCGATGATGCGCTCTGCTATTAGTGTGATTACTATTTACTTGTACAATGACTCTATGAGTTTTAAAGATAAGATGACCAAAGGTTGGTCAATATTTAAAAAGGTTGAGTTTAAAAAAGGAGTTCAGGCACACCTAGCAGATCATTCAAATGGTCACCACCTAGCTGGAGGGGCAGGCGGTAGTGCTTCAGGTTTTGTTGGTGTTAGCGGAGTTAGTTTGTCTAGTGGTGTAATAGTGGATACTAACGGAAATCAATGTCTAACTTCTACTGTATGTATGCAGTTCGGGTTGGGAGCGTTTGGTGGTACTGGTGCTAGCTATTCAGGGGCTTATGGAGAAGCACTAAGTAATGGTAATGCGGAAACTTGGGGGGTATTTATTAATGGAGGTGCGGGGTTATTATCTGGAGGAGTTTCGGCTGATTTTTCTCAAGAAGGGGTGGGAATTGGTAAAGGCTTTGTTGGTCCTGGAAGTGGCATAGCTGCTGGTGTTCAATTTTGTGATGTTAAGGTATATGGATGCGATTAGGTCAGAAATATCAGTTGTTAGCATTCCTTTTCTGGCTGCTTATTATGGGGGTGTTTTGGCTAGGGAAAACAAATGTCATATCCAAGGAATCAAGCACTGTATTATTTTTTATAATATGGCTTTTGGGAGGGGGATGTGTTGTTGGTGGACTTCGAGAAGTCATTGCATCACTTCGGCGTAGAAATAAGTGATGTTAGTTAGCCGGAGAAGAATGAGATATGTTTCGTTCGTTTAAAGAGCCTTGGTTCATTGTATATGCATTTATCCTAATATTTGCAATTATCGCTCAAGAAGCAGTATCCCCCTTGCTAGTATGCTTGGGGGGCATTGTTGTGATTTTAGTTCACTTGGAAGTATGGCCTCGATCTAAGTTCTGGGTACATTCATCAAGATATTTCAAACGATATAATGTGGTTGGTTGTGGGTCTGTCTTACTATGTTCTTCAATAGCGATGAACCTTGACTTAGTAGCTTCGGTAGAGCTTTTTCCTCTTGGTTTGATACCTATATTTTTTGTGATGGAAAACTCTATCTTTGATAAATAATTTGGGCTAGGAAGGATAATACTATGAAGTTTTATTATGTATTAATACCATTGCTGCTTACAGGCTGTGGAGGTGGTGGCTCTACCACCTCAAATCCAGACTCAAATGTCACTCGTTACAGCAGTGATTATGCTGCGTCTGATTTACAGGCCCTTTTCACATTATCAGCTACAAGCTCATCCGATGCTGAGGTTACAGGATATATTCTTGATGACAGTGATCTTTTTGTAACGTTGTCTGGCAGTGATGAATTAATGACTTCTGCTTTAGCAACTGAGTATAGAGTTAGCTTTGTACGAGATGGCGTTGATATAACTCAATTAACAGCTACTGAGTTCCCTATTCCTTTTGATCCCGTTGTTAGTTTTTCAAATGAAATTATTGATGTATCTTTC
>NZ_JATABH010000135.1:0-2160 GCF_036533775.1 Vibrio sp. M260112
ACACTCATCGCAATAATCATCGTATAAGGAGGTGATCCAGCCCCAGGTTCCCCTAGGGCTACCTTGTTACGACTTCACCCCAGTCATGAACCACAAAGTGGTGAGCGTCCTCCCGAAGGTTAAACTACCCACTTCTTTTGCAGCCCACTCCCATGGTGTGACGGGCGGTGTGTACAAGGCCCGGG
Source organism: Vibrio sp. M260112 (assembly GCF_036533775.1). Lineage (NCBI taxonomy): Bacteria > Pseudomonadati > Pseudomonadota > Gammaproteobacteria > Vibrionales > Vibrionaceae > Vibrio > Vibrio sp. M260112. The sequence goes on from NZ_JATABH010000135.1 coordinate 186, forward strand.
AACGTATTCACCGTGGCATTCTGATCCACGATTACTAGCGATTCCGACTTCATGGAGTCGAGTTGCAGACTCCAATCCGGACTACGACGCACTTTTTGGGATTCGCTCACTTTCGCAAGTTGGCCGCCCTCTGTATGCGCCATTGTAGCACGTGTGTAGCCCTACTCGTAAGGGCCATGATGACTTGACGTCGTCCCCACCTTCCTCCGGTTTATCACCGGCAGTCTCCCTGGAGTTCCCACCCGAAGTGCTGGCAAACAAGGATAAGGGTTGCGCTCGTTGCGGGACTTAACCCAACATTTCACAACACGAGCTGACGACAGCCATGCAGCACCTGTCTTACAGTTCCCGAAGGCACACCTGCGTCTCCGCTGGCTTCTGTAGATGTCAAGAGTAGGTAAGGTTCTTCGCGTTGCATCGAATTAAACCACATGCTCCACCGCTTGTGCGGGCCCCCGTCAATTCATTTGAGTTTTAATCTTGCGACCGTACTCCCCAGGCGGTCTACTTAACGCGTTAGCTCCGAAAGCCACGGCTCAAGGCCACAACCTCCAAGTAGACATCGTTTACGGCGTGGACTACCAGGGTATCTAATCCTGTTTGCTCCCCACGCTTTCGCATCTGAGTGTCAGTATCTGTCCAGGGGGCCGCCTTCGCCACCGGTATTCCTTCAGATCTCTACGCATTTCACCGCTACACCTGAAATTCTACCCCCCTCTACAGTACTCTAGTTTGCCAGTTTCAAATGCAATTCCGAGGTTGAGCCCCGGGCTTTCACATCTGACTTAACAAACCACCTGCATGCGCTTTACGCCCAGTAATTCCGATTAACGCTCGCACCCTCCGTATTACCGCGGCTGCTGGCACGGAGTTAGCCGGTGCTTCTTCTGCAGCTAACGTCAAATGTGTATGCTATTAACATACCCACCTTCCTCACTGCTGAAAGTACTTTACAACCCGAAGGCCTTCTTCATACACGCGGCATGGCTGCATCAGGCTTGCGCCCATTGTGCAATATTCCCCACTGCTGCCTCCCGTAGGAGTCTGGACCGTGTCTCAGTTCCAGTGTGGCTGATCATCCTCTCAGACCAGCTAGGGATCGTCGCCTTGGTGAGCCATTACCTCACCAACTAGCTAATCCCACCTGGGCATATCCTGACGCGAGAGGCCCGAAGGTCCCCCTCTTTGAGCCGAAGCTATTATGCGGTATTAGCCATCGTTTCCAATGGTTATCCCCCACATCAGGGCAATTTCCCAGGCATTACTCACCCGTCCGCCGCTCGACGCCGTTAACGTTCCCCGAAGGTTCAGTTAACTCGTTTCCGCTCGACTTGCATGTGTTAGGCCTGCCGCCAGCGTTCAATCTGAGCCATGATCAAACTCTTCAATTTAAGATTTTGTCGGCTCAATGAATACTGACGTTTGGTCACTTCGTTTCATTGAAACCTAATTTGAAACCCCTCTTTATTTAGAGAAATTTCTAATTGGATTATCATCAACGAGTGCCCACACAGATTGATAGGTAGCCTGGCGATGTCCTACTCTCACATGGGGAAACCCCACACTACCATCGGCGCTAATTCGTTTCACTTCTGAGTTCGGAATGGAAATCAGGTGGGTCCAAATCGCTATGGTCGCCAAGCAAATTCTTTATCAATTTGCTCGCAAATTCAAACGCACTTTAGTGCGGCCCTTTAGGGTGAGATTTGCTTGCAAATCGAATAATTCGGAAAGCTGTTAAAGTCTCAAAGACACATTCAATGTTCTTACATTGAGTCCGCAAAACCCTTTGGGTGTTGTATGGTTAAGCCTCACGGGCAATTAGTACAGGTTAGCTCAATGCCTCACAGCACTTACACACCCTGCCTATCAACGTTCTAGTCTCGAACAACCCTTTAGGACCCTCAAGGGGTCAGGGAAGACTCATCTCAGGGCTCGCTTCCCGCTTAGATGCTTTCAGCGGTTATCGATTCCG
>NZ_JATABH010000136.1:0-1578 GCF_036533775.1 Vibrio sp. M260112
GTAAGCGTTCACCAGCAGTCCATTGACAAAAAGTGTGAGTTAACGCAATTGATCCAACATTCCTAATTGAGTGATCATTTCTAGCCGTCATGCTTAATGCATGAAAAAGAAAAAATCTAAATTCTCATCTTCGCCGCCCGTGGCCTCAGATATCAACGAAGCGAATGCGCTGATTGTTGAGCTCTGGGAGCAGTTGCGCCACTATGAGGACAAGCTCAAAACTAGCAGCGCTAATTCATCCAAATCACCATCATCCGATGGGCCTAAAGAGCGGGCTGAAAGAAAAAAGCTCAAAGCTCTAGTGGTCGCAATCCGAGAGGAGCTACACAAGGTCACTCAGGGCACAAACGACAACTCTCAGAATTAAAACCATCTGATACCTTTGTTGAATGTTACCCAGATAGTGCCTGTTCTTGTTGTGGCGATACGAACCTTAAGATGAGTGATAAACCTTTTTATCGACATCAGGTTCATGAAATTCCCAAACCGACAATGGATATTACCGAGTATCGGCTCTTTTCTGGTAAATGCTCTCAGTGTGGCGAAACCGCGAGGGCCAGAAAGCCGAGCGATATACCTCAAGGCATCATGGGCCCCAATCTATTGAGTCATATCGCGATCTTGGCTGGTCAATATCATCTGAGCGTGCGTAAAATACGCTCTTTACTTAAGGAGCAATTCGGCACTACTTTTTCAATTGGCGCAATCAGTGAAGCTCAAACTCGTGTTGCCTCAATGCTTACCCCACTGCACCAAGCCATCAAAAGTAATATTCAAACGGCTCCGTTAGTACACGTCGATGAGACTTCACACTCACGAAATAGTGAAGAGCGTTTACGGTGGTGCTGGTTAGTATCGAGCGACGACTTAGTGTATGAAAAGATCCTATTCTCTCGCTCCATTCACTCAGCTAAAGCGGTTTTGGGCGCCAATTATTCTGGGGTTGTCGTCAGTGACCAATATGGTGGTTACAACTGGATATCACCAAATAAACATCAGCTATGTTGGTCACACGTGATCCGAAACCTACAACAGATTGCGGATTACACAGGTAAAGGACATACAGCTAAAATAGGCCAACGACTTGTTATGCTGAGCAAATTGGTCTTTCGAACGCGACATCGTTGGGAGTCCGAAACGATAAAATATAGCCTGTACCTAAACAGATTAAGTCGAATAAGACAGCGTTTTAATTACTGGCTCAATAAAGGGAGCAAGCAAATACCAATTCAACGCTATCAAGGTCGCTGCAAAAAACTGGATGAGCATAGCCCAAGCTTGTGGTTGTTCTTAACTAACCCCAAAATACCATTGACCAACAATGAAGCTGAACGCCGACTTCGTGGCTTTGTCATTCAAAGAAAAATCAGCTACGGCACTACCTCGGATGCAGGCGACAAGTTCCGAGACCGCCTACACTCGCTAATCGAAACTTGTAAAAAGCGAAAGATATCGTCACTTGATACGCTTTCACGCATAGTCAATGCTGTTGTTCGTCAGCAGCCGTACCCAAATGTGCTCGATCTTAAACACACGAGTTTTTACCTAAACACTTAGTCAACACGGTGCTGGTGAACG
>NZ_JATABH010000137.1:0-1524 GCF_036533775.1 Vibrio sp. M260112
CATGTCGATCCATCTTACAAACTTGGAAAACGTTTTTTGCTAAGTCGATAGCGAGCACCGTAGAATGAGTCATGTGTTGGCTTCCTTGTAAAAGTGTCGTTACTTATTACGTTACTCCCGAGGGAGATAGGGAGTCCATACATCTTGGCATTTTCACTATGCGCTGGTTTTAGTGATTAAGGCGGTATGCAGCGGCTTCGGTATTGCGTTGCTCACCCCTTAACATGGCTATTCTTGAGGTAGTAATGAACGCAGTACAAATATTCAGTATTATCTTGTCAGTACAATGTGCCTATGTTTTCGCAGTAGGGCTTAAGCTCCCTGATTGCCCTAACTCTCCTAAATTGGAAACGGAAATTTACTTTTATATAGATAAAAGTGTGCTTAATGAGTATTCAGAAAAGTTCGTCAATTCTAAAATTAATACTTGGGTGAACTATTCAAATCTTACGCTAGAGAACTCATGCATCCCAATAGAAAGAAAAGTCACAAAAGTAGAATATACTTCAAACATAGATAGCTCTTTGTTCCAAGACGTTGATGCTGCCAAGAGCCTTGTGAATTATCATTCTGAATCTGAAATCCCAGAAACTAACAGCTCTGGCGTTCCTATTTTCAAAGCAATTTTGTTTTCAAATGCGGCTGACAGTTTTAAGTCCCAATGGTGTGGGGTCGCATCGGCGACATCTAACTACTTCGTAATTGGACTAAATTGTTACGATAGTGCAATGGAGCACGAAATTGGGCATTTAAGTGGTGCAAATCATGATATGAAAACAGTACTTGAGTATAGTCCGAAGTTTGATGTGGACTCTTTTGTTAACTATACGTTTCCAAACAAAAATGAGAGGTATAGCTTTGGTGCTACTTGCTCAAGTCGAGGAACAGTCATGTCTTATGAAAAAGATATAATTCCGGCATATTCAAGTCCAGACATAAGTGTAGATGGTCAAGTTTGCGGAGATGAGCTTACGGCCAATAATGCAAAGGTTCTTCGTGATTTTGCAAAAAGATACATGTCTAACTAACAACATATCCATACAAGCATTTAAGAGTAATTCACAACGCTTGGCGCCCTCACTTCAAGTCAGTTTAGTGTTTATGACACAAGGGTTTAGTGCGTTCAAGTTCATATCATGATGAAATATAGGTAAGATCAGAATTGAGAACGAGTAAGGAAGAAATCCTACAGGCTCGTTATACGCCAAAGATTGGATTTACATCCATGCTCTTATGCAAGATTCTGATGATCTGGATGTGTTGGCTGCCAATTTGTTGATAAAAAATAACATGGCTCCCTTGTGGAAATTTTCGGTAGCCATCTCTGATTTCATCACAAGTTTTACCGATGTCAGGGTTTTCAGCGAGAATCACGTTAAAGGGACATATATGGTCACCTCGCTGTTCGCAAGGCCTGATTGAAATTAATGTCGGTCTTTTCTTTAAGCTATTTCATAGGCACCCTTAACGGAGATTAACATTGATGGTCGACGGTCTTGCGACATATATCCGGCGTCGTTATAG
>NZ_JATABH010000138.1:0-1499 GCF_036533775.1 Vibrio sp. M260112
ATAAAGTCATGACGGTGCGAACACATCAAAGTGGCCCGAGATAGCTTCTCAACTAGAGCCCGTATATAAGCAAGCATCTAACCTTCGTTAACAATACTTTTTGACAACAATAGGGAGTCCATATAAGCGTTGTGAATCACTCTTAAATTATTGTTATAAGCGTGGTTTGAGCATGTGCACGAACTGTTCGTCCTGCCCTGTAACCTCAAAGCCAAACCTTTTGTAAAGTTGCCCTACTCGGTTTCCTTGTAAGTAGCAAAGCTTTATCGGTAACAACTTTTGTGCAGCAAGCTCAATGACCGCTTTTAATACTTGGCTACCAATTCCTTTACCCTGATATTCTGGTAATAGGAAAAAACGACCAAAGTACAGATACTCAGAATGGCACTGCACCAAGTAACTGCCCACTGCGACTCCATCGACTTCGATTATGGTTGGCTTTTCTTCGCCCCACTCATTGTGATGAATTTCTCTTTGAACACTTTCGTCCCAACCAAATACAGCTTTGATTGGTTCAAATTCTGCTGATTTCTTAAGCTCGAATAGGAACTCATAGTCACTATTTTCAGCTTTACGGGTTTCGTACACCTAACTCTCCAAACCTACAACTACGGATAGATAATAACGCTAAATTAAGGTGTGAACAACGCAAGCCACCTTACTTAAACCATTGTGCCATAATCACTAAAATTGAAGTAAAAGCAAAAATGCCGAGCGTTGAGAATCCCTCTTAAATTGCTTATGTGATTTCTCGATTGAAGCGCCTAACTTTTGTACGCATGTTTTTCATAGGTGATGATGTATTAAACTGAATCATGCGCCCCAAAGTCCATTGCTCATACCACGCTACACCATACAGCTCATGGTTACTTAAGCTTGAAATCAGTAAAAGTATTTCATTAACCGTAAACTCGAGCTCAATAAGTAAATCATCGTATTTCCAGTCACGATACTCGTCGTGGAAACTTTCTGCGAGCAACCCCAATTGGTTCCATTTGTAGCCTGTTTCCGGAAAATCTACTTGTTGATTTTGAGAGCTTAGATGATACCATTTAAGTACGAGTTTCCCCCAACCTATCAAATAAGCCACCGTATCACTAACGCTAATGAGTGTACCTTTGACGTTTCCCTCTACGCCTGATTTACGAACGTGACTTTCTGGAGTTGAGCGATAGTCAGCCATAAGTTTCGAAAATATCGAGTTTATAGCAAACTCCAATTCATCTTTATTGCTTGGTACAGAAGACATTTTCACCTCCATTCACATAACGCAAAATTAAGGTGTGAACAACGCTAACACCTTAGCTAAACCATTGAGCCATAAACACTAAAATGGCTTGAAGTAAAAGCGCCAAGATGTATGGACTCCCTATCTCCCTCGGGAGTAACGTAATAAGTAACGACACTTTTACAAGGAAGCCAACACATGACTCATTCTACGGTGCTCGCTATCGACTTAGCAAAAAACGTTTTCCAAGTTTGTAAGATGGATCGACATG
>NZ_JATABH010000139.1:0-1476 GCF_036533775.1 Vibrio sp. M260112
CATGAATTGCAAGGTGGTAGCTTCAAGCAAGGCTTTATCAGCGGTGTCATTGGTAAGCTTGGTGGAGGAATTGTTCATGCCAATGTTCAAACGCAGACTCTTCAAGCTGGAGGTATGATTATCGTGTCAGGTATTGCCGCCGCAGCAAGTGGTGCCAATAGCCGAGATGCGGTGATGCGTTCTGCTGTTAGTGTGATTACGGTTTACTTGTACAATGACATTTGGAATGGTATGCATGGTGTTGCACAAATGAGTAAAGCAAATACAATCATAAATGAAGCTAATGATGTGGCGACAGAACAAACCAGAGAGTTTTTTAAAAAAGAAGGAGTGGGTCTTGCTATTGATGCCGCTACTATCGTAGTGGGTGGGATCGACTGTATAGCCGGTAGTAAAGTGGGGTGCGGGCCTGCCTTATGGGCTGCTGGCAGTTTTGATTCAAGATGGAACGGTCAACCACACATTGTTGCAAAGGGCTTACATGAGTTAAATGTCCCGTATGCAAAACAAGTAACAGGTGTTTTAGGAGCTTCATTATCGATTAAAGGGGCTGGCAATTTTGTTCAAGGATCTACAGCGATAGATGATGTTGTAGATACATCTGGTATTGGGATATATCTCTATGAGAGCACCAATAACCCTTAAAGGGTTAATTACGTGGTTCATGATTGTAATTATATGGTTCTTCTTCACTATATACGGGACGAATGGTGAAGAAGTCAGAGTTCAAACCAAATTAGACTTTTTGGGGGAGAGTAGTGTTCGCTTCGAGGGTTCCTATCTTTATTACAAGATAAATGATGGTACTAAGTTAAAAGTTGATGTTGATCGATTTAACTACGAAAGGTTAAAGCGAATGAATACAGGCCAACGACAAAGCTGTGATGTTATTTATTTTAGGAACGAAAGCCTTGTTTTCAATGAATACCAGACTGTGAAGTCTATTCAATGTGATGGACGCAATCTCTATTCTTTTTCTCAGTAATTATGGAAGATGTTATGAAATTATATTTAGCTCCCACTTTAGCACTTCTTACAGGCTGTGGTGGCGGAGATGGTGGTAGTTCTTCCACTTCAAACACAGACTTAAATGTCACTCGTTACAGCAGTGATTATGCTGCGTCTGATCTACAGGCCCTTTTCACATTATCAGCTACAAGCTCATCCGATGCTGAGGTTACAGGATATATTCTTGATGACAGTGATCTTTTTGTAACGTTGTCTGGCAGTGATGAATTAATGGTGACGGTGGACAATATACCTCAACACTTGAAGCTAACTAAACAAGAGGTAGTAGAAGGTAGCGGTAGTTATGGAGGGGAATATTATGAATTAATGACTTCTGCTTTAGCAACTGAGTATAGAGTTAGCTTTGTACGAGATGGCGTTGATATAACTCAATTAACAGCTACTGAGTTCCCTATTCCTTTTGATCCCGTTGTTAGTTTTTCAAATGAAATTATTGATGTATCTTTC
>NZ_JATABH010000140.1:0-1461 GCF_036533775.1 Vibrio sp. M260112
TGCGCGGTCAGGTAATGTTAGAATCATGAGAACTCGGTAACGGTTGTAGGTTTGTATGTTTGGCGACTGATCAGATCGCTCAAACGGTACCGAGTTCCCTTCTTTTTCTACAAACCAGTGATCTATATTTAGGAACAGTTATTTAGAACCCCAAGGATACCTCCAGCCAAAGCAGTCGAACTAAAAACACCAACCAATAATTTAGCTTCATCGATCCCCAGCTGCTTTAAGGTATATTCATCATTCAAAACATACTGTAGAACGTTAATGGCTGAACCGACTAATACTTCCATAGGGGCAGTGACTTTGACATAACGAGCCATTCCTTTAACGGAATCTAAAGCACCCACGCCAAGCTTAACTACTTGAGGGTTTGAAGCTTTAAAGCGATTACCTGCTAACAACGTTTTCATGTGTTGTTTGTAACCTTTCAAGATCAGGTAATCAACGCCATTATGTGTTTTGACATAAGCGGTAACCCCCAAGCCTCCTAACTTTTTAGCGGTATCGAATGCATCATAAGTGCCTTTCATTGCACCACCAATATTTCGAGTTTTATCGAGCGCATCAAAAAACTCTTGCCACTCTTCTGGGGCTAGAACCGTAGTTTCTACAACATCTTGCGTATATCGAACATGAATTTCTCTATCTCCCTCTTTAGCGAGGAAATTGTAGGGAGGCCAATGCATATTATTAGGGTTAACACTAACAGTAGACGCAGCTTTCTGCTCAGAAACGCTCTGCGTGGTAGAACTCGCCTTAGCCAAATTTCCTCCAAAAGAGACACCTTGCCCAAAGCTCACACCCGACCCCATATTGATATTAACACCCTGCCCTATATTGACGCCTGAACCCATATCAATTGAGCCAGACATTTGAGGCCCAAGGCTCACAGCGTCACCACTAGCAAGCACAAAGCAATTGCCGCATCCGGTATCAACCGGATCGTATTTCATCGCTATCAGCTTACCACCAATCTTAATATTTCGTGGGCTGCCCTGCATGATTGGACCTACTCCACGACAGTTTTCATCCCCACAAGTGCAGGTAGCTAGGTCTCCCAAGAGACTCACATCTAAGTTGTTAATTTTTACGCCAGCACTGCCTGTTAAGACTTTTCCGCCTGTACTGGTTGGCGTTCCAACGGTGACGGCATTATTAAACATGATGCTTACTAACTTGAAGAAACGTTCGACGTACTCGCAAGCATAAGCAATTGATTTTTTTATCAACAAACTCAACGGACAAACCCTAGGCAAAAGGTCACATAATCGACAATTGAGGAAAATTCGACTATTTGCTCATTTGTTTTGTATCCGCCCCATGATCCCACGGGGCGACACTGCTAGTGTTTGAAGTTCCAAGGCAGGAGCGCATCGATATCTGGCTCCGCTTTCGCCAGCTCTTTCATACACTTGACCATATAGTCGTAAAGGATAAGACCATTGGCTTTCGCGGTCT
>NZ_JATABH010000141.1:0-1452 GCF_036533775.1 Vibrio sp. M260112
TACCCCATAAGTGATTCCCGCAGACAAACCGCCTATTATTCCCGCCTGAAGAGAATCGTCAAAATCCCCAGTAGTGATATAGGTTGTTGAGAATGAAGCGGTCGCACCACTCGCAGCTGCTTGTGCCATGGGTTGCAATCCAGCATATAGCCCCGAGGTGGCATACCCAATGGCAATCGCACCAACCACCATTCCGGCCATTTGAATTGCAGGGTTCTCAAATGTTTGGCTCACCACAAAAAATGCCATCGCTGCGGCGAACCACACCCAGTGCCCTGTTGGGTCAGTATACTTTACGGAAGAAGTAACTAAGTTTCATATGATTAACTTTCCTTTCTTTCTGTAAGCAGGGGGCGTACTTTTCGAGTCCCAAACCAATACATAAGAAAAATCAAAGGCAGGGTTGCTAACGTCCTCCATAAATTGCGAATCTCTAACAGTTGGAATACGTACACAATCCCCCACACATATATAAACGAAGTAACAACACACATAATAAAATGCGGATACTTTTTACGTACTGGTTGTAAAACCGAATTTAAAGAGACAACACTTGTATAAGCAAAACTACTAAGTATCGCCAATAAGTAATCTCCCTTAAAAAACAGTATTACAACACAGCACCAAAGTACGCCATATATTGCTGTTGTATCCCACTTATCATCTTGTTTATTCACACGTCATCACCGTATTACAACCTACTGAAACAGCATCATTCACTGTCCCAACATTATCCACTGTTTCTTTAAAAACCGGGGAACCATAGTACAAAGCATCATCGACTACTCCGACTCCTTTACCCATAGGGCCGATTATCATTCCAATAAAATTAGACCAACTAGAATCTAAACCCCATGCAGCCGTCGCCATAGTTCCTCCAGTCAATGGATTAATAATGGTTACTCCTATTGAGGTGATAGACAACGCGGTAGCAGCTTCTTTTTCCGTAGTTTCTAAATAATCAGACATTGGTTGCCCAGCTTCTTCAGCTAAGTAAGCATTTGCTGCATTTTTTTGGAATGTATCTTTATCAACATACATACGCTGTCCTCGGTACGTTACCCAACCCATTTCGTTATACAAATAAACAGTAATCACACTAACAGCAGAACGCATCATCGCATCTCGACTATTGGCACCACTTGCGGCGGCCGCTATACCTGACACGATAATCATACCTCCAGCTTGAAGAGTCTGCGTTTGAACATTGGCATGAACAATTCCTCCACCAAGCTTACCAATGACACCGCTGATAAAGCCTTGCTTGAAGCTACCACCTTGCAATTCATGGATACCGCCTTGCACCACACCATGAGCAAGGGGTAAAGCCGCTCCAAACGGACTCGTTCCACCCGTCGCTCCATGCGCTACCCCATAAGTGATTCCCGCAGACAAACCGCCTATTATTCCCGCCTGAAGAGAATCGTCAAAATCCCCAGTAGTGATATAGGT
>NZ_JATABH010000142.1:0-1441 GCF_036533775.1 Vibrio sp. M260112
CAATATGAAAATAAAAATATTTAAGTTAAGCATTGCGACGTCGTTAGTCATGTCGTCTTCGCTATCATATGCCGCGATGGAAATTGAGAGCTATTTGGGGTCTAGAGAGGAAACACCAGTAGGCATACCTATTCTATCTAGCCCAGAGAATGGCCCGATTAAAAAGTATAACGATGATGGAAGCGTTAACCAGTTCGCGTGGATTGATAGTAGTGGACGAGTACAATCAGACAACCTATTTTTTGCTCCGAGTCACAAGTTGCGTGGTAAAACCATCAAACTTTGTAAGATCGATAATGTAAATATGGAATGTTCTAATGAACTTACAGTTGTACCCAATGTTCGTCAACGTATGACGAGAAGCAATACACTAAACTTCGAGGACTATTGGGACTTCAACAATAAGTTTACCGACGATTTTATTCTTGATTCTGCGACTACAGTAAATACTAAGGCGACTTTTACTTACAAAGGGCCGGTAAGTGCTTCAACTGGACCTAGACCAAAAGGTATCTTTCGTGCCTTGTTTAATGAAGGTACCGCAATAACCACTGCACAAATGGAAGAGCTGTCGCCTAATTATGCAACATTTGAGCATGAACGTGCATTTATTATAGATTTAAAGACCAATAACGTTAAACTACTCGGTTTGTGTTCGTCGGTGGTATTGTCTGACGCCACCGTTGGCTACTTTACTCCCGATTGTGATGAAAGATTAGTGCGAGATAGTGATATCGAGACGAATAATACGGTTTATTTTTATCCGCCATCGCCGCAACAGTTTTCAGCACTATTTCCTAGCGAAACAATGAAGAAAATTGAAGCTGTCACGCATAATGGTAAAACTAAGCAATATGTTTATGCCCCAAGAGCGCGAGGAAACAACAATCTTCTGGAGGCATACTGTGATGCGATCGGTGAAGATATTAAACCAATGACAGAAAATGAAATGCTTGCTTTTGCGAGTAGTCAAACGTTTAATCAATCTTGGCCAGGCTTTACTGGTTATTGGACCAAAGATACTGCTACTTTAAATACATGGTGGAGTAATGCAGTCCCTGGGGGCTCTGGTATTGTAGGTATCTTAACTGCATTAAACGCTAACCCAACGTTCACTCCTGCAGCCAACAGTTACTACCATGGTTTCTTTGCATGTAAGAAGGGTTAATTTCAACTAGTGTTTAACCATTAATAGAGTAAGCCGCATGAAACAAAGCGGCTTATTTTATTCTTAGACTTTGATGTGATGGACACACCTCCCTTCTAGCATCGCTGTACCAGACTAATATTTGGCAATCTGTGTTCGAGACCGCCCTTCTTTAAAGTGTGCTAGAGCAAGTAAACGCATCTTCATTTGTATAGACTTCTGCTGACTAGCGAGTTTTTTAAAGTCGATGTTGTCGAGGCTATCCATGGCATTCTCGTGTAGAAATGACAGCCT
>NZ_JATABH010000143.1:0-1432 GCF_036533775.1 Vibrio sp. M260112
TAATGCCAGTCAGTTAAGCTGACTGGCTTTCTTTTTATTGGGGTATTTCTTTGCCTTTGGTTTTATTGCTCTCGGATATATCCGCTCTTCTCGTTTAATGGGCAAGACATGGTGTATCGCCTCCTCTTGCAAGTGAGTAATGCGCTTAGGGATTGTTCCCGCTGACTCCAACCAGAACCCCAAAATTACGTGAATGATAGAGTGAGCACACGTTGTGAAGCTCAGTTGGTTGGGGTAGATGCCAGGCACTGCTCTAGCCATGTTAACCATCTGATATCTAATAATGTTATAGCTAAGCAATAAGCCCCATAGTTCTTGTTTTACCATCTCTGGCTTCTTACTTCTCAGTGTGAACTCGTTGTTCAGAAGTGAAGACTTCATTTCCCGATATCCAACTTCGATTTCCCATCTATGACTGTAAAGCTCTGCTATTTCCGCTGGCGGATAACGACGATGATCAGTCATCGAGGTCAAGATATTCACTTCTTTCCCTTTGATAGTTTTCTTTATCAGGCGAACTTCGATGGTTTCAGGTAGTGACGGGGACTTCTTTCTCGCTTGAGGCGCTGTCTTGAGTTCGACAATCCGATCATTGCGACCCAGCTTTCTGACTTCAGTAAATTGGGTATTCTTGCGCATTGGCATTAGCCAATGCCTTTCAGTTCCTGTATTTGCCCAGCGATGAAGAAGACTAAGAGAGTAAAAGCCTCTGTCGAACATTGTGAGGCTGTAGTCTGGTGTTGTTTCAATCAACTGTTCCGCCAATATCATCTCACTGGTTTTGTAACTAGCGAAAGCACTGGCGACCAGCATGTGACTGGTCAACTCCATCTGGCAAACCATACGCACCTGAGGAAAGCTACCTTCACTATTCTGATTTGACGCAGATTGAAACGCATCGCGGTTTTCCTTGGTGTCTGGCGTTCGCCATACCACGCCATCGACAGCGAGGAGTTTTAATCCACACCAAGTCGGATGGTCAGCTGTTTCATTCCATAAGCTCTGGCTTTGATGGAATACTTCTTTCATGGCATCAGCCCCGAGCCGTTGTCTCGCTTGAACGATAGCACTAGGGGCAACCAGACTTCGTTTCCCGGGCAACATTAATTGCGCTTTGGAGACAATTGACCACAAAGGCTCTTGTCGGTAAAGCGACATAGCAACGACCGCCCAAACGGCCATGTCGAGAGGGATACGACGTTTACGAATAGTCGCCACACCAGAAGCTTCTAAGCATTGGTTGATGAAATCAGGGCAAAGAATGTCACTGAGTTTTCCAAGTTGTTCAGTATTGGGGGCATAACGATTGGCGAGTGTTAGGGCTGTAGTTAATTGCAAAATAAAAGGCTCAAAGTTATAGAAACTTAGAGCCTTTATAAGCTATCTGCAGGATCGTTCAACCGATCATTTATCTCTTAACTGATCGGCATTA
>NZ_JATABH010000144.1:0-1402 GCF_036533775.1 Vibrio sp. M260112
AATTGCAAGGTGGTAGCTTCAAGCAAGGCTTTATCAGCGGTGTCATTGGTAAGCTTGGTGGAGGAATTGTTCATGCCAATGTTCAAACGCAGACTCTTCAAGCTGGAGGTATGATTATCGTGTCAGGTATAGCGGCCGCAGCAAGTGGTGCCAACAGCCGAGATGCAGTGATGCGTTCTGCTGTTAGTGTGATTACTGTTTATCTCTATAACGACATTGCACGTATGCAAGAAATGAATCGACGTTCTGGTCCTACTACAGCAAGGGATATTATGCATGGTGTCTCAAATATTGGCTTTGCCAGCGATAAGATCGCAACGGGATGCTTGCTAACAGCAAATATACCTTGTGCTACATTTTTCGGTGGGATATCACTTGGAGCAACGAGTGGGAAGTATGCCTACGACCTTTATAACGAGTCTGCCACAATGACTCAATCGGCAGACTTAGCAAATGATGTAGGCTCATTAATTTTGAACGATTTGGCTATCGAAGCACTTCCGGTACAACTTGAATTGCCCGTTATGATAGGGTTTGACGCATATGGAAAAGTTAGTGATTTTCTATTTCAAGAAGCGATGCTAAATGATCATGCAGAGGATTAAAGTGTGAAAAATGCTTTTCAAATAAAAGGTATTTACCCTAAGTTACTATTAATGATGATGTCTGGTGCAGCAATTCCATTAGTATCAATCTTTATAAAAGATGGGCGGTATGATGTGTTAATTATTGCGATACTTTGTCTATTTGGTTTTATGCAGAAATACTCACGTTTAATGTTTAAGACTGACCATGGGTATAGGGGGCGTGTTATAAAAATATTAGTAATCTCTGCGGTAGGTTGTATTTTTATACCCGAGTTTATTGTACTAGTGATCGCGTTGCCTTGCATGCTTTATGTGTCGCTGATGGGGTTGGAAAGCTATGCATCTAACATTATTGATAGGTAGGTGAACTCATCAATTACTCGATGCCACTTGAATTAATTTCAAGTGGCTTTTAGAAGGGTCTTATTTATGGGGTTAAATTTGAATACTTTTATTACTTTGAATGTAGTGTGTTTATATTCGCCATCATGCTCTCACGTTGTTTGTTTATTTAACTAATATATAGGTGAATTTATGAAGCTATATTATGTGTTAGCCTCATTGCTACTTGCGGGCTGTGGTGGCGGAGATAGTGGTAGTTCTTCCACTTCAAACACAGACTTAAATGTCACTCGTTACAGCAGTGATTATGCTGCGTCTGATTTACAGGCCCTTTTCACATTATCAGCTACAAGCTCATCCGATGCTGAGGTTACAGGATATATTCTTGATGACAGTGATCTTTTTGTAACGTTGTCTGGCAGTGATGAGTTAATGGTGACGGTGGACAATATACCTCAACACTTGAAGCTAAC
>NZ_JATABH010000145.1:0-1352 GCF_036533775.1 Vibrio sp. M260112
CCAAGATGTATGGACTCCCTATCTCCCTCGGGAGTAACGTAATAAGTAACGACACTTTTACAAGGAAGCCAACACATGACTCATTCTACGGTGCTCGCTATCGACTTAGCAAAAAACGTTTTCCAAGTTTGTAAGATGGATCGACATGGAAGAATTATTTTCAACAAAGAAGTCTCTCGAAAAAAACTTACAGAGCTTCTTATCAAAGAAAAAGCATCGCTCATTGCCATGGAATCTTGCGCGACCGCTCATCACTGGGGACGACTAGCTATTAAACTCGGTCATAAAGTAAAAGCCATCGCTCCTAAACGAGTCTCTGCATTCCGGCAAGGTCAAAAAACAGATGCTAATGATGCTTTAGCCATCGCTATCGCCGCTATGCAGCCTAACGTGAAAGCTTGCCGAATACTTAATATTGAAGACCAGTGCCAACAATCTATTGTTCATATTCGCGAATTGCTTGTCCGACAGAAAGTCAGCTCCGCAAATCAATTAAGAGCGCTGTTACTTGAGTTTGGCTTCCCTATCAACAAAGGCGATTTTGCGCTTAGGACCGAAATCCCCCTCATACTCGAAGAGGCTGAAAATAGTCTCACCTGGACATTCAGGGAAACCCTAGCAATGATGTATGACCGATTCGTCGATTTAGTTCACCAAATCGATAACATTACACAAAAACTGAAAGTCACTACATCTCAAGACCTATTGTGCAAACGCCTACAAGCATTAGAAGGTGTCGGCCCTATTTGTGCGGCTTTATTGAAAATTGCCCTCAGCCAAAAAGACCATTTTTCAAAAGGACGACATGCTTCTGCCTGTCTGGGATTAACTCCTGTTCAACATAGTAGTGGAGGCAAACAAAAGATAGGGGCTATTGCTAAACGCTGTGGCAACAACACTCTGCGTAACGCCCTCTACAATGGAGCCATTGGGGTCGTTTGCAAATTAGAAAAGCGAGAAGCTCGTACATCAAAAGAGCAATGGCTTAAAGCAATGACGGTAAGACGTGGGAAAAAGGTTGCTGCAATAGCATTGGCAAATAAGACCGTAAGAACAGCCTTCGCTATGATAGAAAGCGGAGAGGATTACAAGCCACAATTCCTTGTGGCTTAACAGAGTTAGTCAAAAAGACCGTGATAACGAACAGGTAAGACCAACCTTCAAGAGACTGTGCAACGCTTAGGTATTAAATACCGCTGCCACGATAAAGTCATGACGGTGCGAACACATCAAAGTGGCCCGAGATAGCTTCTCAACTAGAGCCCGTATATAAGCAAGCATCTAACCTTCGTTAACAATACTTTTTGACAACAATAGGGAGTCCATATAAGCGTTGTGAATCACTCTTAAAT
>NZ_JATABH010000146.1:0-1328 GCF_036533775.1 Vibrio sp. M260112
ATATTATTGCTTGGTGGGGTTAAAACGTGGCGACGTTTTGAAGAGGTGCTCACGCGCATGAATGTTACTGGTGAAAAGCCGTCAGGTGGCAAACAAGCAGAAGACAAAGCGTTGTTTGACAATTTGGCGCGCATTAATGCGATTTTAGATGGCGAACAACAGACAAGCTTTAACCACTGGGTATTAAAACTGGCGCAAGTGAAGGAAATCAACGAGAGCAACTTTGCTCAAATGCACCCGTTTGCGCCGCGATCCGGCTGGAGTTGGAGACAGAAGAGGGAGACAGTTGAACAGCAAATCGCGCATTTAAATAAAAATAACGGTTACTATATCTAACCACAGCGACCGCCGTAAGGCGGTCGTTTTCGAGGCTAATAAGCTTGTTCAGTGCTCTGTACTGCGCAGCGGAATCCTGAATTGTATGACAGATTATCACTTACTATCGGGTCAAATGCGCGGGCGGCAGTGACCATACCTCCCCCACCTCGAATAACTTTATACTCACCCTTTTCTGGGCCTTGTGGATCAAGTTTAGGCGACACTTTATAATAATCTTCAGCGTACCAATCATTGACCCACTCCTCGGCATTTTCAGTCATATCATAAAGACCAAGTGGATTGGGTGCAAACATACCAACCGTTTTTAGGCCTGTGGCGATGTTAGCGGTTTTATCGGTAAACTCTTCATAACCACCTAATTCTGGGTTATAAAAACCTCTTCCCCTAAACTGAATAAAGCCATTGTTGGTTGCGTAGTAGAGATTTTGACCACGGCTGCGTGCAGCGTATTCCCACTGTGCTTCGGTAGGCAGATCCACTGGTAAAGCGGTCAATTGCCCCAGCCATTGACAATAGTTTTTTGCATCTTGCCAATTTACTTTTCTAGCGGGTTTGCCTTCGTAATACTCTTTTCTTGATTCAAAATCTTTAGCATCCCGTTTGAGATATTGACCATCGATTATCCTCTGCTCAAATGGTCGATTAAACGCTTGTAAGTAAACATCATAATCCAGCAACTCCGCTTCATACTTTGACAACGAATAACTGCTTAAGGTGACTTCATGTTGAATATCTGCACCGCTGCTGACCATTTCGACACCACTGTAACAGCTTGCTTCCGGCGTCCAGACTGGGCGATTAAGATCGTCGTTCATGCAGGGCATACGAAAGTCGCCCATAATAAAACCGCCACCTTCGACAAACACCATATTCTCAATCGACTTTACCGCGACCTCGGCGATCTTTTGTTTTAGTTCGCTGTCTGCATCTGGATAGTGTTTGTTGACATTACTAATAATGGTGTTGAGCTGCTGTTGAGAAAGCACGTT
>NZ_JATABH010000147.1:0-1318 GCF_036533775.1 Vibrio sp. M260112
ATCCGCGTGTTGGGAGTTCGAATCTCTCCACCCCTGCCATCTTCAATTGCATTTTTATGCAAATAAAAAGCCCAGTCGTTTGACTGGGCTTTTTCTATTTCTGGGTTCTTTCATTGTGAGTAATAACTTGCCCCGGAGTGATCTGCATTCATTATTCAAAGACACACATAATTAGATTGTTCGTTATCATGCTATAACGACCTCGTTAGAACTCCCTATAATTGAGGTTTTTATGCCAGCACAAATGAAAGGAAACTTTTGTAACATTAAGGACTTTAAACCATCCCAGCGTACTATGAACGCAATTAAAGAGATGAACAATGTAAACCAAATGAGTAGTTATCTAGACAAGATTCTTGCTCTAGTACCTTTCTATCATATCTTTTCCGGACGAAAGTCTTATCCAGGTGTTGCACTTACAAATGCGGGATGGAACGCCTCTACGTATCAATGGAAAACATTTAATGAAGCAATGAAGGCTATTCCTGATATAAAAAGAAAACGATTAGAAACTATTGCTGAAAATGAAATGTTATTTTCTACAGGGAAAGATTATGAATTTTGGACATGTGTATATAACTCGCTTTAAGTTATTGATGGTGCTTATTTTATTGTCTGGTTGCGCTTTCGCTTCGGGGCTTGAGACAAAAGAGTCTTTGCAAATTAAATACATTGAGGTGTATGACGCACTTAATCAAAAGGTTGGAGAGTGCTCAAAGCTCAAGAAACAGAGACAAATTACGATAGATAATGAATGGCTTAAATCTCAACCTACGTTAACTCAGAAGGTTGTTTTGTTTGAATTATCCAAAATGGCAGAAAAACGTTGCGCTCAGCCTGAAGAGTCAGATTATATTAGTGTTATTTTTGACTTGGCTGTTTTTGGGGAAGTTGATGCCTTAAATGAATATATAGAGTTAAGGCGATATGACCTCCCTAAAGAAGACAATAAAAAAATCTTAGACGGTTTGGATCAAGAGCAATTAATGCACCTTTCTACACTAGAAAAGTACCAAACGCCGTTTAATTTATTTTCGGCTTTTGAGTCTGGCAACTGATTCAATAAGCAATAAAGATTACTTTATTTGATGAATAGTGTTTTTCCAAAGATAGCATCGTGGTTTCATGAAACCACGATGCTATTACAGTAAAAATACACAACCAAACTTATACCAATCTGGAAAATTAACTGGTCAGGTTAATCCACTCCCTTTTGCACATCGTTTGCACCCTATCTGCGCTTTCCAAGAAGCCATTCCATGCTCTACATACCTTCTCGACAACATCGTTATAGTTCGTAAAACTTTGGTTGGCTAAA
>NZ_JATABH010000148.1:0-1314 GCF_036533775.1 Vibrio sp. M260112
GTTTTTTGATCAAGCGTCGAAATAAAAACAGTCCCTATATAGTCTAATGTTTCTCGATTAGGGCTTCCAAATGACAGCACTGAGTCATGAGTTAGATTAAACACGACACTGCGATCATCTATAAGCACATAAGACTTATCAACGGTTGGCTGAAAATTGGTCATCCCAAATGACATCAGTGCAAATGCCCCCGCACCCACTAAGGCTAACGGGCCAAGTAACAAAACCGCAATAACACACACCGCAATCCCCACCCAAGCAAAACCACGCACGATTTTATAAGCCACCTCTGGGATCATATCTTGTTCTGTGTAACGAATACCCTGTGCAGTTAGGTGATAACAGCGATGTTTATCAGGTAAATATAGATACCTTGTCATCAACATCATCATCGTCATCAAAACAAAAGCCACCCAAAACATGGGGGTGTCTCAGGGCGAGCGCATGAGTTGAATTAATGTTAAATTTCACAAATCATTAACCGTAAGATGGTTGTGTGAAGGTACTTATCTTTTATCCCTGTTTGTTTCTTGACCGCATAAATCTCGACTTACGCTGCTCAACTCTTAGCAAGTTAACAAAGAGAGTGGTTTTCGTTTACAAATTATCTACTCATGCGGTTACCCTGGGGGGTGTCTACAGTAAAATCTTCAAGAATAAACCAAAAAAAAACAAATATTGAATAGTTGACAAAGAACGCCACTCCCCACCTCCACAGGTGTTCGTATTTGCCACCCAATCCTTTGTGCTCCCAAGAGTAGGCTACATCAGCGTTATAAAGTTGTTCCTTTAGAGACTCTATGCTTTGGTTATTCTTCATTGGTCTATTCTCACTTCAATAATACGAGTGCCAAATTCTTTTGGCGCAGGCTCTACGGTTAAATCACCTTGTTTTCTACCTGACGCTATATAGCCCAGTTGTTGATGCTTTGAGGCTTGCCAGTTAAACGGCATGCTAAAAAGTATGGTTATGGTGTCGACCAGTGCTGCCACGAAAATCTGATGAGTTTGTGAGAAAGCGAGAGCGTTACTCTGTTGCACTCTCTTCATCTTGCTGATAAACAGGGTGTTTATATTGGTCATTAAGCCTTTTGATTTTGACGATCTCTATGTTGGGAAAAGTCTTTTTTAAGTAAGCAAGTAACTCTTCTTTTTGCTCAGGGAATGTAAATTACCACCTTCTAAAGAAGGTGGCTTTGTGTGAGCCCCCTAAAAGGGGGCCTTTGTTTAGTCCAGCGCTAATTGTTGCTGTTCCACGCGCTCTTTCTTCTCCTGATGTCTTACATAACGTCGAATGATTTCTTCATTAATTCC
>NZ_JATABH010000149.1:0-1310 GCF_036533775.1 Vibrio sp. M260112
TACCGAGATATCTTGGAGAATTCTGCTTTAGATTCAATCATCGCTTTAACCTTGAGGACATGACCCTTGCACTTTTAAGAGCATCGGTATGCGCACCACCTATGCCAGAAAAGCTTCTCAAGCTAGCTGAGAGTCGGTGGTAATCAGGTAGTAAGTTGACAGGTAAGGCACTCTCTATGGCGTTTGAATCTCGAGATAAGCCCAAAGGCGTGATGTTCCACAGCGACCAAGGAAGTCATTACACCAGTCGTTCTTATCGGCAAATGTTGTGGCGTTATCAAATCAAGCAAAGCTTATCCAGGCGAGGTAATTGTTGGGACAATAGCCTAATGGAGCGGTTCTTCAGAAGTCTAAAGATAGAATGGATACCAGTGTCGGGTTATCGGAGTTTTAGCGAAGCAAGACAGCATATAACTCGTTACATCACGGGCTACTACAGCCAACTCAGGCCACATCAATATAATGGTGGCCTAACACCCAATGAGTCAGAACGACTGTATTGGGAAAACTCTAAAACCGTGGCCAGTTTTAGTTGACCACTACATAGAGATGCTAACCATCACATGGATGACTCGGGTTTTGGTCCTGCAGAATTAGATGTAACTTCAAAAAACAAAGCCGCTATAAGAGGAAGAGAGCAGCAACAAATCGAACTTTTTGGCGGAGCTAAATCTCAGGGGGGAACGTCCGGAAATGCAATCAACGGCATTGCAGACAGTAACCCTAAAGGAGGTTATTATCGCGATGAAGCTATAAAAGAATTTGGAGAACTTTGAAAATGAAAAAAACTCGGAGAAAGGCAGGTGATATCGTTAAGATCCGTCTTGAAGATAATGGTATTTGTTTTGCTCATATATTAGAAGAACCATTAGTAGCTTTTTATGACCGAAAAATAGCTGCTGATAGTGAAATTTCCTTAAATGAAATTGTTACTCTTCCAGTCTTATTTAAAGTTTGTGTCATGAATAAGGCTGTTACTTCTGGTCGATGGGAAGTGATTGGAAACGTTTCTCCCAATGAAGAGCTATTAAAACCTGTGAAGTTCTTTAAGCAAAATAGAATTAATAAAAAAATTAGCTTATATGTAAATGAAGAAGATATACCTGCTACATATAAAGATTGTGTTGGATTGGAACGAGCTGCTGTATGGGGAGCACAGCACTGAGGAATCCCCTGATGATTTAGATAAAAATCATCAAGTTAAGGTAGATGCACATCTTGTCATGTGATCAAATGGTTTCGCCAAAAAACAACAACCAAACAACAAGATGCGCGAACTCAATATCTTACATGATTCTCTCTACCAATTC
>NZ_JATABH010000150.1:0-1290 GCF_036533775.1 Vibrio sp. M260112
GGTTCATCGCGGATAAGCGGGAACTCAAAACAAAAACGGTAGAAAGTGATAGAGTTTTATCGCCAAACAAAACCTACACAAACTACCGTTTTCATGCCGAATAATACTTTCCTATTGTCATTCTGGGAAGGCTTTCAGATCGTAAAGTCTCATAAAACTGACTCATTAATATCTATCACCCTAATTCCTGACTCAGTTGCATGCTGCCCTTGCGGTAGAGCCTCTGAGTCTATCCACGATACTCAATGGCGAACGCTTAAAGAAGCGATGATCCTTGGCACACCTGTCGAGTTACTCGTCCAGACTCGACGTATCAAATGCTCTAGCTGTGGCATTAAAACCGAAGCTATCTCTTGGGTTAAGCCATACTCTCGCCTCACTAACCGGCTGATTGAATACATAGAAAAGCTACTACCACTTTTACCCATCAAGCATATTTCTGAGCTTACTGGAGTGCACTGGCACACCATTAAAGAGGTGGATAAGCAACGCTTAAAGCGTGTGGTTCCTGATGTTCCATGGAGTCAGTTGCGTCAAATCGTCATGGACGAATTTGCCATATTCAAGGGGCATCGTTATGCCACGGTTGTCGCAGATGCACAAACGCACCAAGTGCTCTGGATTGGTCTAGGTAGAGCACGCAAGGACATACGTCCCTTCTTTGAAACTCTTGGAGAATACGCTCAAAATATCGAAGTTGTGGCAATGGATATGAACACAGCTTTTGACCTAGAAGTCCAAGCTCATTGTCCTAATGCCCGTATCGTTTATGACCTCTTTCATGTCGTCGCTAAGTTTGGTCGAGAAGTGATGGATAGAGTCCGAGTTGATCAAGCGAATCAACTGAAAGATGACAAAAATGCTCGGCGTTGGATCAAACGCTCCCGTTGGGTGCTACTGAAAAATCAAGAGAACTTAAACACTAAGCAACAGAGTTATCTGGATGAGATACTTGCGGTCAATCGTGACTTAATGGTGACCCATTTGCTAGGAGCTCAACTCAAAGAGCTCTGGTATTGCAGCTCGGAGAAACAGGCTAATGATCTCTGGGAGGTGTGGTGGCAACAGGTCCATGAAAGTGGGATCAAACCGCTCATAAACTTTGCTAGAAAACTGAAACCCTATCTTCATGGGATAGTGGCGTCAGCTTCGTATCATCTAAATACATGTACCTTGGAAGGGATCAATAACAAGATTAAGCTAATAAAAAGAATGGGCTATGGATACCGAGATACGGAATACTTCTTTATGAAGATAAAAGCGGCTTTCCCCGGAAAGCCGCGATGAACC
>NZ_JATABH010000151.1:0-1231 GCF_036533775.1 Vibrio sp. M260112
AAACAGGGCTTTACTACAACCTGCACCGTTATTATGATACAGACAGCGGGCAGTATTTAAGCTCTGACCCCATCGGCATGGCGGGTGGTTTAAGACCACAAGCGTATGTACACAATCCGATGGACTGGGTGGATCCGTTTGGGTTGGCACCGGAGGATCCAGGGAAGTACGATGTAGGAGCTTACGATGATATTAGAGGCACTGTTCCTGGACTGGATGCACACCACGTAGGGCAGAAAGCATTAATGAAAAAGTTTGTTGATGGATATGATCCTGCGACAGCTCCTGCAATTCTCGTACCCAAAGTTGGGCATACTATTAAAGGGCCGAATGGAATCGTTTCTCGAAGTACTAAAGGTATTGATAATGCAAGACAGTTACTTGCCAGAGATATTAAAGAGTTAAGGCGTGTTTATTCAGATGTGCCTAATAGCCAGCTTCAAAAGCTAATAAAAATGAACAAAGAAATGTACCCTTCATCTTTCCAAAAGTGATAAAAATGAAAACAGAATATTTTGTAGAAAAAATAAGGAAAGCGATCATTGATGAGAATGACGCGATTTATCGAGATTTGTTTAACAATACTGATATAGCTGATGCTACTGATGAGTATTGGAAAAAGGCTCTATCATTGTTTAAAAGTCTTGATAAAGATGGTCAAGAAGCGTTGTTTGAAATCATGAGACAGGTATCTGTGGATACACTGTCAAATATGTTTGGTGTTCTCGATGGTGTATCCTCTTTGGAAAATGTCCATGAAGAGTTCAAACTAACTGCAGATGATGACGAATCAGAAGTTATTAATGGTGATCTACAAGATATATTTTTAGAAATGGAAGAAGATTTATGACGAAATACCAGACTGTTAAACTGACTTGCAAGTAAATGGGACAGGCGCTTTTTGAAAAATCTTGAGTTACCTCTTGTCTCTTATACCAAGCGCTACTTGTATTGATGAAATTGAGTACAATTGTTGGGTATCTGCTGAGAAAGTGGTGAATATCCCTTATCTCTTTGAATTTTGGGTATGTGAAAACGCCAATGTGGCTATTGGCTTAAGAGTTTGATGTGTGTGGTTTGTCTGGAATAAACGGGGACACTCACTTTAAGAAAATAAGAAGGGCAACTCCGCTACGACGATGAACAACGGATCACCTACTACCACAGTGCCTTTGGCGGCACCTCCCAATATGTAAAAGACGACAAAAACCGCATCATTGCGATTGTCGAC
>NZ_JATABH010000152.1:0-1171 GCF_036533775.1 Vibrio sp. M260112
TCGCTATACGCTTACCTAAATTCGGTACCAGACCTTTTGCAATAATTTCATCAGCATTATGGATAATAGAATGAGTAGAGAGTTTTAAGTTACGTCTAATCTGAGTGTAAATTGGGATTTGAACAGAACGTTTCGATAATGCAGCAAAGCTACCATCTAGCTTTTTGAATAGCGCAGCACGCTCTGCGACAAAAGAACCATAGTTAACACCACCAACACGGCTTGCCATCGCAACTTGAGAGACGTAAAGGTGGTTAATTTCAAGATCTCCATCTAATCGACAGGCTCATTTATATCATTTTTTAAAACCAGGTAAGCCCTGAGACAAGCGCCATTCTTTGACGATTCTAACAATATTTTCAGGCGTTCCATCTTCAGGATTCTCTGGGTAATAAATCAGATCTGAGCCGTCTGGATGCCCTATAATTTCTTCGAAATGTAAAACAGCATCGATATGTTCTTGTTCAGTAGCATAATCATCAACACAAATTCTATTAACTAATTGCAAAAACTCTGATTGCGTGTATTCCGAGATGTTATTTTTCATTTTTCACCCTATGAATATCTATATGTTTTCTAGCGGTAACGACTCTTAAATTATCTACATTGTAAACTTCACCACCATTCTGTATTTCATCTACATGATGTAGTTCATACTTCACCCTTCCACCGACTCGATCCCCTTTTCTACAGAATGGTGCTCTACCATTTTTCATAGTATTAAGGTTGGTCCCAATAAATTGCTCTTTCAATTGCTCAGAATGGCTAATTTCAGTCCAAAATGCTTCTCTAAACGCATCAAAATTACTAAATTCTTTACCTCTGAGCTTATTTGCAACCTCCGACGGAACTGGTGAACCTAACCCCTCACTGGCTTTCTCTAACCATATGCCCGTTATATCTTCGCCATTCCCTGTAACAACCCCGGACTCATCACGCGCCGTTTTTTGGAACATCAGGTAAAGAGGAGGCAACCCAGCATCCACAGGGAAGGTGACAATATATTCGACTAGATCTTCTTCTGGGTAGAGAACCGTGCCAATTTCTTGCTCGTGCTCTTCAATTGGGCGAACCCAGATATTGTGAACATCCAGTTGGTCATTCTCGGGGAGGACGGTATCAGGTGTGAGTACATCGGTTGAGCCGTCAGGTGTCCAGGTAATAGTGATAC
>NZ_JATABH010000153.1:0-1152 GCF_036533775.1 Vibrio sp. M260112
CCTACCCACAATGCATATCGATGAGTTTAAAGAGCACTTCCATTTAGTCGCAGATAAGCGCCAGTCAGCAAAGGTTACGTATTGCTTGTTTGAGGTTCTGTTCGGCTCATTGTGCGCTGTTATTGCTGGTGCCAAAGGTTGGTTTGATATTCGTGAGTACATCCTTGGTCATCATGAGTGGTTTAAACGTAATGGTATGTTTGTTAATGATATTCCTGCCGATGATACGATTGCTCGCATTATCTCTAAGATAGAACCAGAGCCCTTTCATACTTGCTTTATAAACTGGATGTCAGCAGTACATTCCCTTACTGAGGGGCAAGTCGTTGCGATTGATGGTAAAACACTTCGGGGCTCCTACAACCGAGATGACCGAGCTAGTACTATCCATATGATTAGCGCCTACGCTTCGTTCAATAAGCTCGTACTTGGACAGCTCAAAACAGAAGAAAAGAGCAACGAGATCACAGCAATACCTGAGCTCATCAAACTTCTTGATATCAAAGGCGCTCTAGTCACAATTGATGCGATGGCATGCCAAACGGAAATAGCCAAAACTATCATCGAACAAGATGCTAACTACTTACTTGCGGTTAAAAATAATCAAGGAAAGTTACGCAAAGCAATAGAGCAGGCTTTTGCAAAACAACGAGCATCAAAGCCCAAAAATATCAAAATCGAGCAGGGTCACGGCCGTATTGAAGTCCGTCAAAGCTATGTGTTAAGCAGTGAAACGCTCGAAGGTAACTTCTCTCGTTGGAAAGGATTAAAATCGGTCATTATGGTGGAAAACTTCCGTTACCATAAAGGCAAAGTAGCAGAGCTAGAGTATCGATACTACATCAGCTCAAAGCAATTGAGTGCGGAGCAAGCGGCAAGCGCAGTAAGGGAGCACTGGGGTATCGAGTCAATGCACTGGGTCTTAGATGTGACGATGGCTGAGGATGCCTGCCAAATCTATAAAGACCACGGAGCCGAAAACCTAGCTTGCCTTCGCCATATAGGGTTGAATATGTTGCGCACAGAGCCGACTAAACTCAGTATCGTTGGAAAACAGAAGCGTTGTATGATGAACACAGCGATGCTAGAGGCGGTCTTGAGTGAAGGCCTAAACGCGGTGGGTAAAAATTAAACACTCATGCGGTCGCCCTG
>NZ_JATABH010000154.1:0-1141 GCF_036533775.1 Vibrio sp. M260112
ATATTATTGCTTGGTGGGGTTAAAACGTGGCGACGTTTTGAAGAGGTGCTCACGCGCATGAATGTTACTGGTGAAAAGCCGTCAGGTGGCAAACAAGCAGAAGACAAAGCGTTGTTTGACAATTTGGCGCGCATCAATGCGATTTTAGATGGTGAGCAACAGACAAGCTTTAACAACTGGGTATTAAAACTGGCGCAAGTGAAGGAAATCAACGAGAGCAACTTTGCTCAAATGCCCCCGTTTGCGCCGCGCTCTGGCTGGAGTTGGAGGCAGAAGAGGGAGACAGTTGAACGGCAAATCGCGCGTTTAAATAAAAACAACGGTTACTATATTTAACCACAGCGACCGCCGTAAGGCGGTCGTTTTCGAGGCTAATAAGCTTGCTCCGTGCTTTGGACGGAGCAGCGAAACCCTGAACGGTATGACAGATTATCACTTACTATCGGGTCAAATGCGCGAGCGACCGTGACCATGGCCCCCCAGCCTCGTATAACTTTATACTCACCTGATGCGGGGCCTTGTGGATCAAGTTTCGGCGACACTTTGTAATAATCTTTAGCGTACCAATCATTAACCCACTCAGCAGCATTGTAAGTCATATCGTAAATACCGAGGGGATTGGGCGCAAACATACCAACAGGGTTTAAGTCCGTATCAACATTAACGGTTTTTTCGGTAAATTCTTCATAGCCACCTAATTCTGGATTATGGAAACCCCTTCCCCTAAACTGAATAAAGCCATTGTTGGTTGCGTAGTAGAGTTTTTGACCACGGCTACGCGCGGCATATTCCCACTGTGCTTCGGTAGGCAGGTCCACTGGTAAAGCGGTCAATTGCCCCAGCCATAGGCAATAGTTTTTTGCATCTTGCCAATTTACTTCTCTGGCAGGTTTACTAGTAAAATAAGGTAAATATGTTTGGTAGTCCTTTGAGTTACGCTCTAAGTACTTCCCTCCATCTTCACTCTGTTCAAATGGTCGACCTAATGTTTTTAGGTAAACATCATAATCCAGCAACTCCGCTTCATACTTTGACAACGAATAACTGCTTAGGGTGACTTCATGTTGAATATCCGCCCCGCGATCAACGATCGAGAACTGACTGTAACAACTTGCTTCCGGCGTCCAGACTGGGCGATTAA
>NZ_JATABH010000155.1:0-1136 GCF_036533775.1 Vibrio sp. M260112
AATATGCTACGTGCACGAGCGGATAACAGTACCGAGAATGAGCGTGAACTCGAATGGACTGAATTTAACAAGCCGAGCAAAATCACCCGTAACGGCAAGACCGTCGAATTCTATTATGATGCTAACCATAACCGTTATCTGAAAAAGAACAGTGATGGAATCGAAACCTTCTACTTTGGAAAAACCTATGAGCGTGTAACCGACACCAATACAGGCATCGTGCAGCATAAACACTTTATTTATGCCGACGGTAAGCTCATTGCTCTGAATACACAGACAAAAGAGGCAGACAATAGCCTTAAAGATAAACAAGTACGTTATCTGCATTACGACGCGCTGAATTCAGTAGACATGATCACCGATGGTTATGGTTTAGTCGTAGAGCGTCGTAGTTATGATACTTGGGGTAAAAAGCGTAATGTCCTCTGGCGTGAAGATGGTCCATTAGATGTGGTACAAGCCGCAATCACAAACCGAGGATATACAGGGCATGAAGAAATAGTCGAGGTTGACTTAGTACATATGAATGGTCGTGTCTACGATCAGGAGCTAGGTCGATTTATTAGCCCCGATCCCATCATTCAAGCGCCGTATGTCACAAATAGCTTTAACCGTTATGCTTATGTGATGAATAATCCGCTCAAGTATACGGATCCGACGGGTTTTCGTGCGATCGAGGGAGCGGGAATCTCTGAACCTGGTATAAGAGATGGAATAGGTAGGTACGATCCGCCGAGAGATAACGGTAGGTATAATTCCAATAGCAACAGAAATCCAGGTCGTGACAGAGATCCTGAACGTAACCCAGGTACTGGTGGTACGAACAAACCTAAGGAAGTAGGAGAGCCCAAAGTTGAGCCTACAGTAAAGCCGAAAGTAAAGCCGAAAGTTGGGCCTACAATAGAGCCGCCATCCCAAAAATATAAGTGGGGTAATGAAGACTTAGCTGGAGAGATGGATCAAGAGGTTAGAAATGAGGCTTTACGTGATACAATGGACTCGCTAATCGGAGTTGAAGACTTTGTTGATGCGGCGGAAACGGTTCTAGATGCGAATGCGACTATTGCTGATAAGGTGGTTGCAGTAGGTGGTGCTTTTGCTAAGAGAACGCCTCTTGGCAAAGTGGTTAGTAAGGC
>NZ_JATABH010000156.1:0-1127 GCF_036533775.1 Vibrio sp. M260112
AATGCCATCGCAGCAGCCCACCACACCCAGTGCCCTGTTGGGTCAGTATATTTCAACGGGTTGTTATACACGTATGCGTAACGGTTGTAACTTTGGCTAAAGCTCGGCTCTGGCACGAACGTATCGGCACTTAAGAAACGACCAATCACAGGGTCATACAAACGCGCGTTCATATTAATAAGACCACTGCTATTGCCAACATTTTCATGCCCAGTAAAGCCGCGCATTTCTGCGTTGGTAAACATTGGGGTTGCTTGCAACTCAGCAGAGGCGAGTAGCTCACCAAATGGCGTATAGCCACGCTCAATCTGCACTTGTCCGTTCGGGTCTGTAATGAGGTCAGCCGTACCAAGAGCATCACGATGGAAATAAGCTGTGCGGTCAATTTGTTTTTCGCTGCCAATTAACGTTTTGACATGCTCTGCAACCGCTTGGTTATCGGCAAGGAAGCGGTGACGCATTGTTGTCACGGTCTTACCGCTGTTATCCGTTGATAATTCAAGCTGATATTCAGGACTAATGTAGTAAGTCGTCACACCATCAGAGGTTTGTTTCACACGTTCACGTTCACTGCCATACTGATATTGCACGATATTGCCATTGTCGTTGATATGTCTAGCTTTGTTAAACGAGTTCCAAGCAAGTGTACGGCCACGACCTGCCAGCATGTTGCCGTTGGCATCATAGGTATATCCGTTCGTTAACTGACCATTTGGATTGACTTCAAAGTCACCTTGATCGGTTTTATACGTCAAGTTGCCATAGACATCGTAACGATAGTCGCGCTCAATAGAGGAGACACTCTTGTTATCGCTGAAGTTCCACTGCGTTAGACGGTCAAAGTCATCATACTGGTAGTATTCAGATTGATTGCGTATCGCACTGACTTTACTTAACACATTACTGCGCTCGTCATAGGTATAATTGATATCACGCAGATAGGTATCGCCCATGCCTGTAGTGATGCGTTGAACCGTACCACGAGAGCGGTCTATATCACGTCGAGTTAGTAGACCATTGCCAAACAGTTCACCACCGATTCGACCGAAGTTATCACGGCTGGTCGCCACCCAAACAATTTCAGCCGTTTCATCCTCAAGACGCTGATCCATGATTTCTTGAAGCTC
>NZ_JATABH010000157.1:0-1110 GCF_036533775.1 Vibrio sp. M260112
CCTGTCTACCGTTCGATTAGGTATGGAAGTCCTCAGGCGACCAGACTACGAGATTACTACTCAACACCTCTTAGCAACGGCCATGGCTCTAGCTGAGCAGCTCTTAAAAGATGGCTATGCACTGGCGGATTTATGAGGGGATCCCTCAGAGCACAGCATATAGAAGATCGTTTGCGAGATCACTATCTTGGTGTAGACAATATCTGGGTTGAATCTTTGAAAATAGAAGAAATATAAAATAGCTTGGGGAGGTATTAAGTTTTCCGATTCTAGATGTGTTAGGCAAAGCTGTTTGGGCATAGATTTTTAAACTTGATATTTATTAAATGTACTATGGCGTTAGAGCCTTAACGCCATTCTTAATGCAATAAAGTAAATATTGGCCAGGTCTTGCCTTTTGCCTGTTTTTGTTACAAAGGGGGTAGGTAAATCAGCTATTTAGCTTAAAACATACTGCTCCTGATGGTCGTAAATTTGAAACTCATTGGTATGAAAATTCGGCGACTGGACAACGGGTAGAGCCGAAGACAATTGTTGAAGATTATCTTAAGGGGCCAAAGTAATGGATGTAAAGGATCAGAAAAAAATAGTAGAAACTTGCCAATTGTTAGTGAATGACGACATTAATTTTATTGAAGGTTGCAGGCAGTTGGTTACACTGAGGAATCAGCTTAACTTAGAAAATGACCCTGATTTTTTACCTTTTGTCGGTGTGGCATCTGAAACTGATGACTACCCTGAACCAAGTATTCGAGAGAATTTTAGTTGTTTAGCCATAAACCACCTACTTCAGTAGGTGGTTATCATCCAGTTAGGCTTTGCCTGAAAGTCCACTCATGCTACGAGCCCGTTTGATTTTTCCCGAAGTCAAAGGACTCAATAGCATGAGTAGATACAGGCAAGCATCTCACGTGTTCTGGAGGTGGTCATTCTCGGGGAGGACGGTATCAGGTGTGAGTACATCGGTTGAGCCGTCAGGTGTCCAGGTAATAGTGATACCGTTATCCAACTCAGCAATAAAGTGTTGCCCTTGCTGCACCGCCTCATGCTGTCCATTGCAGTCTCACACTCTGGGTTGATTAGTGCATCATGAGGGCGACGTATCTATTC
>NZ_JATABH010000158.1:0-1102 GCF_036533775.1 Vibrio sp. M260112
CGACAAACACCATATTCTCAATCGACTTTACCGCGACCTCGGCGATCTTTTGTTTTAGTTCGCTGTCTGCATCTGGATAGTGTTTGTTGACATTACTAATAATGGTGTTGAGCTGCTGTTGAGAAAGCACGTTGCTGGAAATGTCGATATCGCTATTGCAGGCCGCCAATAAAGGAATCGCCCCGAGAAGACCTAGCCATTTATAATTCATTATCAATCCTCATTATTTAGCCGTTTATTTTAAGCGGCTAAGCAGGTGACATGAAGTTAATGACTCGGAAATAATGTGATTTTCCTTCCTATTCTTAATGATGCACACCCAGTTAATAATTAATCAATCTATCAAGTAATTATCAGAAACGCTGTCTTAATATTGGGGTAGTTAAAACGTGTGTCCCGTTAAGAATCAAGAGTGCGCTTTAACGTACTTTTTAACCTTTTTCATAGCCATTTGACGCTTAAGTGGTGAAAGATAGTCAATAAACAAGTTTCCCGACAAATGGTCTATTTCGTGCTGCATTACGATAGCTAGAAACTCATCACTTTCGATGGTAATTGGCTTACCTTCGCGGTCTACAGCAGACACAACAACTGAAGTAAAACGCTCCACGTCAGCATAATAATCAGGAACTGATAGACAACCTTCTTGACCCAATGCTTTATCCGAGCCACTAACCACTTCGGGGTTCACCAAAATCAACGGTTCATCTCGGCTTTCTGAAAGGTCGATTATAACAACTGCCTCTTTACGACCAACTTGAGTTGACGCCAAACCAATACCATTGTCAGTTGCATATAGCGTTTCCAACATGTCGTCTATTAATGTTTGTACCGTGGAGAGATCTTGCACCTTTTCCGCTTTGACCTTAAGCCTCGGATCTGGTGCAGTCAGAATTTCTAAAACTGCCATATATCCCTTCTAATTTTTTGGAAGCTCATCGACCTAATGTTTGTAGGTAAACATCATAATCCAGCAACTCCGCTTCATACTTTGACAACGAATAACTGCTTAGGGTGACTTCATGTTGAATATCCGCCCCGCGATCAACGATCGAGAACTGACTGTAACAACTTGCTTCCGGCGTCCAGACTGGGCGATTAA
>NZ_JATABH010000159.1:0-1090 GCF_036533775.1 Vibrio sp. M260112
CCTGTCTACCGTTCGATTAGGTATGGAAGTCCTCAGGCGACCAGACTACGAGATTACTACACAACACCTCTTAGCAACGGCCATGGCTCTAGCTGAGCAGCTCTTAAAAGATGGCTATGCACTGGCGGATTTATGAGGGGATCCCTCAGCGCATCGTAACTTTGCTGAATGTACGTTGATTTCACACAACTGCGGTTACATTAATTTTTCTACAAAAGATAGGGAAGGAGCTAGAAGCCAACTCCATATCCCAATACTATTAATCCACATAAACAATCTAAATTTTTTTGATTCAGTCTTAACTCGATATCTTATAAAAGGGTAAGCTATCCAGTACCTTGTTAGACGACTGACTATTGAGTAAGAGGTTTGGAATTGCCATCTTAGATAACCTTTTTCATCGTAAAGCTTGTCTAAGTCTTTAGCTAGTTGCTTATCAATAAAAACAATGCGTTGTACGTTACCTAAACCAACCACAGCACTCATGAGCACGCCAGGGATTCCCCAGATTATGGCGTAAATTGCAAAAACTCCACTTATAACGTTAAGAAAATCACTCAAAATAAGTCCTCTACTAGTGCTTCAGTTGCTTCTGTAAACTCGATGGCTTTTTCATACACAATATCTCCTGTGCTTTTACCAATAGTTGCCCCTATAACACCTCCGGCAGCACCTCCAACGACGAATGCACTAATTGAAGCTATAGCAAGGACAGGGGCAGATGTAATCCCGACAACACCAAGTGCTAACAATGTTCCTGAAGCTGCCCATTGCCCCGTTTGTGCTCCAACAAGCCAACCTCCAAGAAAGCCACCAATTTCACGAGCCGTCACTTTGCCGCATTCTCCTGAACCATCGACAGAACAGGCTTCATAAATATTCTTCGTACTACTTGCTGCTCCAAGCACTAGCCCTACGTAACCGACTCCACGAGACGTCGTGATACCAATCGCCACATTCGCTATACGCTTACCTAAATTCGGTACCAGACCTTTTGCAATAATTTCATCAGCATTATGGATAATAGAATGAGTAGAGAGTTTTAAGTTACGTCTAATCTGAGTGTAAATTGGGATTTGAACAGAACGTT
>NZ_JATABH010000160.1:0-1079 GCF_036533775.1 Vibrio sp. M260112
TTAGAAGGTGCTAGGTCAGCAGAGCCGCCTAGGAATTCTGGTAGCATGGCACCGAATGCTTCTAGCGCATTTTGTGACGCTTTACGTGAAGCGATGTTGGCTGGGTTAGCTTGTAGATCAGCGATGATCGCGTTGGCTTTCTCTTCCCATTCTGCTGGCAGCTCACCGTTTACGCGGCGTTTGAATTCTGCTGCAAGTTCTGGATATGCTGCTTCATAAGCTGCAAATTTCTCGTTCCACGCTGCTTCCTTAGCTGCGCCTGCTTCTTTCGCATCCCATTGCGCGTAGACATCTTGCGGAATTTCAAAAGGACCGTGCTCCCAACCAAGTTCTTTACGTGTCGCTGCGATTTCTTCAGCGCCTAGTGGTGCACCGTGACAGTCGTGTGAACCAGACTTGTTAGGTGAACCAAAACCGATGATGGTTTTAGTACAGATTAGCGTAGGGCGAGGGTCAGCTTTTGCTGCAATGATGGCCGCATTGATCGCTTCTGCATCGTGACCGTCAACTGCTGGGATTACATGCCAGCCGTACGCTTCAAAACGCTTAGGTGTATCGTCAGAGAACCAACCTTCAACGTGACCATCGATAGAGATACCATTGTCATCCCAGAAAGCGATTAGCTTGCCAAGACCTAGCGTGCCCGCAAGAGAACATGCTTCGTGTGAGATACCTTCCATCAGACAGCCATCACCCATAAATGCATAAGTGAAGTGGTCAACGATGTCGTGGCCTTGTTTGTTGAACTGTGCTGCTAGAGTCTTCTCAGCTAGCGCCATACCTACAGCGTTAGTGATACCTTGACCTAGAGGACCCGTTGTTGTTTCGATACCAGGTGCGTAACCGTACTCTGGGTGACCTGGAGTCTTAGAATGCAGCTGACGGAAGTTCTTCAGATCGTCGATAGACAGCTCGTAACCAGCAAGGTGTAGCAGAGAGTAAATCAGCATAGAGCCGTGGCCGTTAGAAAGGACGAAACGGTCGCGGTCAGCCCACTCTGGGTTAGCTGGGTTGTGATTTAGGTGTGAACGCCAAAGAACTTCAGCGATATCAGCCATACCCATAGGTGCGCCTGGGTG
>NZ_JATABH010000161.1:0-1055 GCF_036533775.1 Vibrio sp. M260112
AAAGGCTAGGTTCTGATGTCATGAAGTCCGTTTTTACTCAAACGCAGAAATTATGGAATGACAAAACGCCACACCCAGATTGGCATGGTTTAACTCTTCATGCTGTAGATGGTGTGGTCTGGCGAACCCCAGATACTAAAGAGAACGATGAGCGCTTCAGTCGTACTCGAAATCAAAAGTGCTTATCTGAGTATCCTCAAGTTCGAATGGTCTGCCATATGGAACTGACAAGCCATCTTCTTAATAGCGCATCATTCGACTCAACATCGATAAGTGAAGTAGATTTGACAACAAAGCTTATTGAACACTCTCCAGACCAAAGCCTGACCATCTTTGATAGAGGTTTTTACGCTCTAGGGCTTTTACATCGTTGGCAAACGACCGGAAGCGAAAGGCATTGGCTTATTCCTATGCGCAAAGGGGCTCAATATACAACGGTTCGCAAACTGGGACGTGGAGAAGAATTAGTTGAGCTGAAGCTCTCTCCACAAGCAAAAAAGAAATGGTGTGATGCCCCGGAAATACTAGAGGCTCGCCTAATAACTAAGGTAGTTAAGGGGAAAGAAATACGACTGTTAACGTCAATGACAGACCCTTTACGTTACCCAGGAAAAGATATTGCGGAGCTTTACAGTCATCGGTGGGAGATAGAGTTAGGCTATCGAGAGATGAAGCAATATATGCTTCAAAACAGCCTTACTCTACGAAGCAAAAAACCAGAACTCGTTATACAAGAGTTGTGGGGGATGTTGCTAGCCTACAACTTACTTCGCTTCTTAATGTGCCAAATGGCTTACGACCAGAATAAAGTAATGCCTTATCAAATAGGCTTTAAGCAAGCGTCGTTGTTCTTAATAGGTCAGTTACAACTCCTTCCTGCTGTTGCGCCAGGTAGAATCCCTGAGGTAATGAACTACATACTCGATATGGCTGAGAGTTTTACGCTGCCAGAAAGGCGAGATAGGAGCTACCCAAGAGTGGTAAAAAGAAGGCCCAGTCGCTACGCGACTAGGCCTTCAAAAAGGTGTTAAATGCTTCTTAACTGACAAGCATTA
>NZ_JATABH010000162.1:0-1048 GCF_036533775.1 Vibrio sp. M260112
TTGCTATAACGACGCCGGATATATGTCGCAAGACCGTCGACCATCAATGTTAATCTCCGTTAAGGGTGCCTATGAAATAGCTTAAAGAAAAGACCGACATTAATTTCAATCAGGCCTTGCGAACAGCGAGGTGACCATATATGTCCTTTTAAGCCTGCTCAGAATGGGGCAAAATAATGTTAGTTGGTACTAGGGGGGACAAGGGTTTGTATCGGTTCTAGTTCGAAGGGAGAGCAAGGCGTACCTTGATGGTACTTCAATTGCCAGCAAGTACCGGTGAAAACCCAAATGGAACAACGTTTAGCATAGTTACTAATTTCTCCACACTCATTTACCAAAGCTGACTCGTACTTTAGTAGCTGAACCGACGGCTCAAGTTGGATACATTCATATTTCTGCGAATGAACTCGGGTGTTTGACGGCTTTTCTGTTGTCATCATTGTGATGACAGAAGCAAAGTCATAAGAGTTCCCAGACTTACCTATTTCAGAAAAACCAGGATGGATCAAACGTTCAATATCCGCTTTATTTTGGCGTGTTTCATATTGGTGTAATTCAATCTCTTGCTCTACGAGAACATCCATTTGACCTCCAAAATATACAAGACTGTAATAACTGCTATCAAACACATAATTAGCTATTAGAATAAGTAGGTCAATAACCGCCTATGTAGCTAGTCAAAAATTTAGGGATAAATCAGATTGAGGCAGAAATGCTTTAGCTTAACGCCCCTCCGAACGACTTGATTTAGACAAAAAACGATCAGACTTTATTGTAACTGACCAAACTTTGTTGTTCGCCGACAGGAACGCCGTTGATTTAGGTGTGTGTCCTGTTAAGCTTGTCCTGTTAAGCTGAGCTTTGCCATATCAATATAAACAATAAAAAAGGCGACCCTAAGGTTAACTCCGATCAGTTAAGTAAATGATCAGTTGAACGATCCTGTGGTTGGTTGAAAATACCCTCAAACATTTCATATTTGAGGGTATTTTTTATGTTGGCTCACTGGCTTATTGATGTTGATGACTTCGCTTCTCCTGATTCACTT
>NZ_JATABH010000163.1:0-1036 GCF_036533775.1 Vibrio sp. M260112
CTGACCGCGCAGAGCGACGTCGTATCGCTAAAAAGATACATAAGACTAAGGATAAAGACCATTGCCGCCGCTTGAATGCCATATTACTTCTTTCACAAGGGTATTCCGTTACCACTGTATCAAAGCTTCTGGTTGCTGCCCGCTCTTCCATAGGACGCTGGGTTAACTGGTACACGGAATGCGGTATCGAGGGCTTGGAAAGTTCAACCCGAGGTAGACCTGCGACGCTACCTTTTCTTCAAATTGCCGCAATATTGACGACTTTATTAACGCTTAATCCTCAAAGTCTGGGATATCAGCGTTCACGTTGGAGTACAGAGCTGATGGCGATTGAGGTTAATCGGATATTTGGACTTAAAGTACACTCATCGACCATTCGTCGATGGTTACCTAAGCTTGGAATTGTCTGGCGAAGAGCCTCGCCAACATTGCATATCAAAGACCCAGATAAAGAAGCAAAACTCGCCAGAATCAAAAAGGCATTGGAGTGTTGCGATGCTGACAATCCAGTGTTTTATGAAGATGAGGTCGATATCCACTTAAACCCTAAAATTGGAGCAGATTGGATGCCCAAAGGTCAGCAAAAGAAAGTGGCGACACCGGGACAAAATGCCAAACACTATCTAGCAGGTGCTCTACATGCTAAGACGGGAAAAGTCTCGTATGTTTGCAGTGCCAATAAGCACTCAGAGCTGTTTATTGCCATTCTTGAGCAGTTAAAACGCCAGTATCGCCGTGCAAAA
This sequence comes from Vibrio sp. M260112, assembly GCF_036533775.1. Taxonomy (NCBI): domain Bacteria; kingdom Pseudomonadati; phylum Pseudomonadota; class Gammaproteobacteria; order Vibrionales; family Vibrionaceae; genus Vibrio; species Vibrio sp. M260112. The sequence goes on from NZ_JATABH010000163.1 coordinate 744, forward strand.
ACAATCACGCTTATCGTGGATAATTACATCATTCACAAAAGTAAAAAGACACAGGGTTGGTTAGAGAAAAATCCGAAGTTTATTTTACTTTTTCAGCCAGTGTATTCCCCGTGGGTAAACAAAATAGAGAAGCTCTGGCATGCCTTACATGAAACAGTAACTCGGAATCATCAATGCAAAGCAATGTGGCAACTATTAAAACGGGTTCGAAACTTTATGGATAACATTTCATCGTTTCCCAGCGGTGGTCATGGAGTACAAAAAGTGAAGCATAATTAGGATCAGCTATTTAG
>NZ_JATABH010000164.1:0-1035 GCF_036533775.1 Vibrio sp. M260112
CAACAACCCACTTACGTGCACTTTGATGCGCCAGGTCGCTATAAAGGTGACCCAAATGGCATCGCCTTCACCCGCACTCGCTTGAGTTATCTGCGCCGTAACGCCCAGTTAGCCAAAGGCAAAAGCAACGAATTTTTGCTCCGTTCAGGGTATAAATTTACCTTGAGTGACCACCTCAACACATCCTTTAATCGCCCTTGGCTGCTGGTTCAAGTCAATCACCAAGGCGAACAGGCTCAAGCACTCGAGGAAGAGGGCACTCAAGGCAAGACGACTTACGCCAACCAATGGCAAGCCATCCCAGCTCATCTCAATTGGCAAGCGGAGCCCGAGACCAAACCAACCGTTGACGGCCCAATGATCGCGACGGTCGTCGGCCCTGAGGGAGAAGAAATCTTCTGTGACGAACATGGTCGCGTGAAAGTTCATTTCCACTGGGATCGCGAAGAGAGAAACCCTGAACATCGTTCGTGTTGGGTGCGAGTCTCTCAAGGTTGGGCGGGCAGCCAATACGGCATGGTCGCTTTGCCTCGCATTGGTCACGAAGTGATTGTCTCATTTCTTAATGGTGACCCTGATCAGCCCATCATCACGGGGCGCACCTATCATGCGGTCAACAAGCCGCCTTATGTTCTGCCCAAGAACAAAACCAAAACCGTCCTGCGCAGTGAGACCCACCAAGGACAAGGCTTTAACGAACTGAGTTTTGAAGACCAAGCAGACCAAGAGCAAGTCTATCTTCATGCGCAGAAGGATTTTGACTCGATAGTGCTGAATGACATGACCACTCATGTCAAGCGTGACCAACATATCACGATCGATAACGACCACTTCACGCAGATTAAAAACCACCACAACCTCACCGTGGAGGGTGAAAGCCGCACTCTGGTCAAACAAGATGCCACCTCGATTGTGGAAGGGAGTCTGCATCAAAAAATCGCTCAGTTGCATGCATTTGAAATTGGCAATGAACTCCACATCAAAGCCGGTATGAAGGTCGTTATCGAAGCAGGCTCTGAAATGACTTTGAAAGCC
>NZ_JATABH010000165.1:0-975 GCF_036533775.1 Vibrio sp. M260112
TCGCTATACGCTTACCTAAATTCGGTACCAGACCTTTTGCAATAATTTCATCAGCATTATGGATAATAGAATGAGTAGAGAGTTTTAAGTTACGTCTAATCTGAGTGTAAATTGGGATTTGAACAGAACGTTTCGATAATGCAGCAAAGTTACCATCTAGCTTTTTGAATAGCGCAGCACGTTCTGCGACAAAAGAACCATAGTTAACACCACCAACACGGCTTGCCATCGCAACTTGAGAGACGTAAAGGTGGTTAATTTCAAGAAGCACGCCATTGATGTTTTTTAAATGTTGCTCAACACCTGTGGCTATAGCACCGACTCCCAATGAAGCATAAGCGTATAAGTCACCAGGAAGACCATCTGAGCCGACTTTTTTTATTGTTTCATCAGCATAATAATCTAGTACTTCAAAATGGCGATTAATGGTAGTAATTTGTTCCTCAGTCAGTTTCGCTAACTCGACACTGGCTGCTTCTGCTTCCTCGATTAGAGCATCGAGTTTACTTCTCTGCCCTTCGTTGATTGGTTCTTTGCTTACGACGACTACAATCTCTCCCTGTCTTACTGGGTTGTTCAAGTGTGCGTTATATTTCTTTAATAGCTTTTGGATATCTTCGCTTGTTTCTGAAGAGAAAAAGCTTTGCCAAAAATCCTTTAGCGGTTGGGTTTGCTCTACTTGGGTAAAGCCAAGTTCAAACTCTGTTGCAACATCAGAAATTATTTTGGTGTTTACAACGGGAATGTCTTTTTCAATCAACTCAGGACGATTGATCGATGCGATTGAGGTATCGACTAAGCATCGCTCGGTGTAGTTATAGAAAGTGTTTAAAGGTTGATTAAATCGCTTTGGGCTCTCCGGTGGTATCGCGTAAACAGGCTCTTTTTCAATGCTTAGCGGTTGCTGTTTTTCTACATTCAGAGAATCCCCTACCGATAGAGACATCGGGTCGGCATCGTACTGTGGATTAAGTT
>NZ_JATABH010000166.1:0-884 GCF_036533775.1 Vibrio sp. M260112
ACACTGCTTGGCTTTGCCGTAAATGATGAAAACCCCGTAGCCATTAAAGCGTTGATGGCGTTAGGTGCCGATCCATCTATTGAGTTGCCGGAACTAGGCAGCGTGGCTTATCACGCTATGTGGCGCAAAAGTGACGAACCCTTAAAGGCTCTTCTTGAAAGTGGCATGGATCCAAATATTGCAAATGAAGGCAGCTTACGAACATTGATTTTCAACACCCCCTTGCTTGAAGAAAGTGATGCCATGAAGCTTTTAGTCGAGTACGGTGCCGATGTGAATGCCCGCGACACACTTGGCAATACACCTTTGATACATATTCTTCCAGTGCGGTTTGATGATTCTCTCTACTTGCTCAACCATGGAGCGGATCCTTATGCGATGAATAATGAAGGAATTTCGGTTGCCTACAGTGTTCAAGAAGAATTAGAGCATATGGATCCATCCACCGAAGCCTACCAAAAGATGCTCAAAATCCAGCAGAAACTTGTTGAAAAAGGTGTCAAGTTCCCTGCTTTGACACCTTTCGGTGAACGTTTTCGCAATGACATCGTTTTTTGTAAAGAGCCGCACGGTTATATGCCTAAAGCAGAATGCAAAGTGGAAGGTGTGAATGAGTTCCTAGGTGAACAAACCGAGCAGGAAAAACGCCAAGATGAAAAGATCCTCAAAGAACGTTTTGGTATCAAACATCGATTTTAAAAGCATCACATGCGGAAAGGCTCAGATGCATCTAACCCCAGGTGGAATCAAGTGAAAAAGTGGGGATGGCTTCTGATTGCAGGGCTGCTTGCTTTATCTATGGTAGCAAAAGGAGATTTGATGAATATTTTTGGCAGCAAACCTTATGCCGACGCCTTTTTTGAAGGGGATATGCTGAACATTGC
>NZ_JATABH010000167.1:0-862 GCF_036533775.1 Vibrio sp. M260112
GGGGCATTTGCACTGATGTCATTTGGGATGACCAATTTTCAGCCAGAGGTAATTAAATCTTATCTTCTCATGGACGAACGTAGCGTCGCTTTTAATCTAATAAACGATGGTGTCGTTTCATTTACAACCCCAGATATAGGAACTCTTGCTTACTCCGGTGATATTTTTATATTCCCTGAGCAAAAAGAAGAGTTACTTGCTTACTTAAAAAAGACTTTTCCCAACATAGAGATCGTCAAAATCAAAAGACTTAATGACCAATATAAACACCCTGTTTATCAGCGAGATGAAGAGAGTGCAACAGAGTAACGCTCTCGCTTTCTCACAAACTAATCAGATTTTCGTGGCAGCACGGAGGATACCATCACGGTACTGGTTAGCATGCCGTTTAACTGGCAAGCCTCAAAGCATCAACAACTGGGCTATATAGCGTCAGGTAAAAAACAAGGTGATTTAACCATAGAGCCTGCGCCAAAAGAATTTGGCACTCGTCTTATTGAAGTGAGAATCGACGAATGAATAGTAAACAAGGCATCGAGTCCCTTAAAGAACAACTTTATAACGCTGAGATAGCCTACTCTTGGGAGCACAAAGGATGGGGCGGAAAATACGAGTATCTATGGCGGTGGGGAGTGGCGATATTGGCTGGGTCGCTGTTTCCCTTATTCTTATTAATCGTAGAAGACGATGCAATTCATCAACCCGGTTTTTGGTTGTTTTCCTCATTTAGTTTAATAATGACTTTTGTATCTAGATACCTTTTTTTCCCTGATAAACATCGCTGCTATCACTTAACCTCACGGGGTATTCATTACACAGAGCAAGATATGATCCCAGAGGTGGCGTATAAAATCGTGCGCGG
>NZ_JATABH010000168.1:0-831 GCF_036533775.1 Vibrio sp. M260112
TCGAGTTCACGCTCATTCTCGGTACTGTTATCCGCTCGTGCACGTAGCATATTACCGTTAGCATCATACTGGTAATTTAAACCATTGGCTTTGGTTACCGCATGCGGCCCAGCTTGTTGGAGACCTAGAGAAAATTGCAGCGATAGGGGGAATGTATGTAATTGACTTGTCTGTTACTTTTTAATGGTGCCTGTCCCTGAAGTATCCCCACAAAACTGAGAGAAAAAGCTAATAAATTCATTTTATTGGGAACATTCATGACGCTTAGTGATCAACAGTTTATCACCACAATAAATATGTCATCACCGAGAAACGTCATGAATGTGAAAAGTATAGTATCCAATTTTCTTAACGCTGTCCTTGGTTCAATGCATAAAACTCGAGCAAGAGCGTTTGGCGCGTGTGTTGAAAGTGTTCTCTCTGGAAATGCACTTTACGTGACTTCTATCGGAAGGGGGATCGCGACCCAAGCCTATGAAAAACATGCAATTAAAAGGGCTGACCGACTACTCTCTAATTCCCATCTGTATGAATCGAGATTGCTTGTTTATAAGCGCATGACAACTTTACTGACGTCCCATCTAACGCAGCCTGTTATTCATGTTGATTGGTCAGACTTAAATAAGCAAAAGACACTGTTTTTACTTAGAGCATCGTTGTCATTTAAAGGAAGAGCCTTGACCGGCGTTGTTGATCAAATCAGCTTGAAGATCAACGACGCCATATATGACTAGCCGTTAGCTTCTAACAGGCATACCTAGTCCTATGACTTTGTTCATTGCTTTGACATTTGCCAGTGCCTCACCAACTTGAGCGTTATAACATCTCAAG
>NZ_JATABH010000169.1:0-821 GCF_036533775.1 Vibrio sp. M260112
ACAGTTTATAGAATGGTGGCAGCAAGATGACCATGCACAAAGCGGTATTATTGTCAGTACCGACTCTGTTCAAAAAGAGCTTCGCGCCCATTTAGCGAGCCTGTTTCAAGCAATGTTACTCGGTGAACGCGTCTTTTTTTCTTTCTATAACCCCGCTTATATTGGCGCAATGCTGCCGCGTTTACTCCCTGAAGAAGTCAGTCAGTTACTCAGGAATCACAGTGTATTAATCCACTACAATCAGCAGTGGCAAAGCTGGCAAGCAGACGTCCCCACCCAGCAAACTTTGGCTCAAGATCAAAATACGCCTTGGTGGATAATTAAAGAGCACCACATTGATAACACAGCTAATGTACCATTGCTGAGTCATAACGTAGAAAGCTGGCTCTGGCAGAATCAGTCTCAACTGATGGAAACAAGAATTGACCACAACATGCCGCACTTTGATAGCGCCTTTCAAGCACATTTTACGGCAATGGAATTAGCACCAGATAGTCAAAAGCAGACCCTACAAGAGAAAGCACTAACGGCCAGTATTATCACTACCCATAAGCAAGCCTTCCTGGATCAGGTGTCGATTCAAAAAACCATTGTTGGGCTACGAGATGATGAATTGCTGTTTGGATTAAAAACCCTGTATCACCAATTGCAAGGAGAAGCGTAATGGCGATTGAAATGTACAATCACTGCGTATTGTGTAACCCCGCAGTCAATTGGTTAGAGGTTGAGTTTCGTAGCGAAAACGATGAACCGATAAATGACTTAAAGGTGACCATTACTAACCCCAGCACGCTAGAAACGCATCAACAGACCAGTCGTCA
>NZ_JATABH010000170.1:0-813 GCF_036533775.1 Vibrio sp. M260112
GTCTTCTGCTTGTTTGCCACCTGACGGCTTTTCACCAGTAACATTCATGCGCGTGAGCACCTCTTCAAAACGTCGCCACGTTTTAACCCCACCAAGCAATAATATATAGATCGCCGTCTCTTGCTCCTCTTCCCATGACAAATAAAACGTCGTCACTAAAGTATTGAGCATAATGCCAACGGTTTCCGGTAATAATTCTTCAAACGGCACCTCACCGGTCACATCGTTCCCATTAGGGTTGAAATGCTTAGTGATCCGCTGTGCCAGCTGACGGGCTTCCTTTTTCTTCTCGGATTCATTGTCCCACTTTTGAGTTCTTTTTTCCCACCATTTATTTATTGAAAGCTGAGTATTCATCACCGCCTGCTTAAGCGCTTCTTGTGGATTAGCAATCATATCGCTGGCAAAAGCGATATAGCTCGAGCGCATAAAGTGCTGATATACTTCCTCATGAAGATTATCCAGTACGCGATAATCGGTTGCTTTTAAGCCTTTAAAGAGGATAACCGCGAGTTGCCATAACTGCTCAAAATCAATCACAGTACCAAACCCACCACTGGCGCCAGGGCCAAACACCAGACGACCAGAACAGTTAAAAATGAATTCTCCCTTGTCTATCGCTAACTGAAAATCCCATCCCGCTCCGGCGCCAATAGCTACATTGCCGTTGGCACCTACTTTGGCGAGGGTGGCGAAATCAAACACCTTATCCAGTTTGGTATCTTGCGGCGCTTTCCATTCCAGCCCCCCTTCAACCTGACCTCCAACTTGAGCACCACCAAAGATATCGCCTTTCACGCCGACACCACCAGA
>NZ_JATABH010000171.1:0-812 GCF_036533775.1 Vibrio sp. M260112
TCTTCTGCTTGTTTGCCACCTGACGGCTTTTCACCAGTAACATTCATGCGCGTGAGCACCTCTTCAAAACGTCGCCACGTTTTAACCCCACCAAGCAATAATATATAGATCGCCTTTTCTTGCTCCTCTTCCCATGACAAATAAAACGTCGTCACTAAAGTATTGAGCATAATGCCAACGGTTTCCGGCAATAATTCTTCAAACGGCACCTCACCGGTCACATCGTTCCCATTAGGGTTGAAATGCTTAGTGATCCGCTGTGCCAGCTGACGGGCTTCCTTTTTCTTCTCGGATTCACTCTTCCAATTTTCTAACCTATCATCCCACCAAATATTGATTGATTGACGGCTGTTCATTACCGCCTGTTTAAGTGCTTCTTGTGGATTAGCAATCATATCGCTAGCAAAAGCCATATAACTAGACAGCATAAGGTGCTCGTAAACGCGACTATCTATATTATCCAGTACCCGGTAATCGGTCGCTTTTAAGCCTTTAAAAAGGATAACCGCGAGTTGCCATAGCTGCTCAAAATCAATCACAGTACCAAAGCCACCACTGGCGCCAGGGCCAAACACCAGACGACCAGAACAGTTAAAAATGAAACGTCCCCTGTCTATCGCTAGCTGAAAATCCCATCCCACTCCGGCACCAATAGCCACATTACCGTTGGCACCTACTTTGGCGAGGGTGGCGAAATCAAACACCTTATCCAGTTTGGTATCTTGCGGCGCTTTCCATTCCAGCCCCCCTTCAACCTGACCTCCAACTTGAGCACCACCAAAGATATCGCCTTTCACGCCGACACCACCAGA
>NZ_JATABH010000172.1:0-771 GCF_036533775.1 Vibrio sp. M260112
GGGGAGAGGGGTGCGTTCTGTCTGTCACGGTTTTGCGTGAATGAGTCTATTGAGGCTTTTTTGAGTATCGAGTGGCTCACCAGTAACATTTTTTGGTTTGGTGTGGGTTTCTTACTAGAGATTTAACGGTTGGCTAATCGCTTAGCTATCCAAGCGAAGTAAATTGAGTCGCTTTCGATTCATCAGCTGTTTGGCCATCATTGCGCTTTGGGTACAACCTACTGTAGTGCAGCGTAGCCGCTCTAATTGAGTGCAAGTCTCAAGCCAGTTTAATTGATTGATATTAAGTCTTTGCAATATCGGTAGCGTATCTTCACTTAAGCTCGCTTTCCCTTCTCGGTATTGACGTGCAGTCCAATCGACTAGCTCGATGTAATCCATCAGTCGAAACGGTATACCATCACGTTGATGGTTTTTGTCATTCCCAACAAACGGGTAAAGGCAAGGTGCCGTCTCTTGCTGATTGTTTAATGCCTCAACTCTCGCTTTAATTGAGGTGTAATCGGAGGTTTCTGGTGTTTGAGCTATTCCTGCTCTTAGCGGGTTTAAATCGACATACGTCATCGCTGCCGCGAGCGCCTGTTCATCTAGTAGAGCCTGGCTTTTGAAGCGGCTTTCCCAGAAATGTCCTTTGCATTGGTCTTCTTTGTTGGCTTGGCAGGCAATCTCAAAATTAAGCTCTTTCATAAACCAACTTAGGCTCCATAGTCGCTCACGCCAAGATTCGATAATCGCTAAACACACTTCAAGCTCGGCCTTACTGGTGAGCTG
>NZ_JATABH010000173.1:0-747 GCF_036533775.1 Vibrio sp. M260112
ATACCGATGCTCTTAAAAGTGCAAGGGTCATGTCCTCAAGGTTAAAGCGATGATTGAATCTAAAGCAGAATTCTCCAAGATATCTCGGTAAGTGTTTCTTGCGTATCGCATGATACGTCCCATGTAGCGAGTTCTTAACATTACCAATCATTGTATCAACCCATTCGAAGTGTTCTTGCACCACCTCCAAACTCTCGGCTTGGCTCTTATTTTCAACATCATGGTAGACATTTGCATCGACTAAGCCTTCAAAACAAGCAAGTCCATCTGTATCGCAGCAACGAATGGCGTTTTCTTTTTAGAGCCACGACCCCGTCCTTTACCACCCCAATAGGCATCATCAAGCTGCACAATGTTCTCAAGTGGTTGTTTATCATCGTTTTCCTTCATTGCTTGCATCAACTTGTGCTTTAACCGCCAAGTAGCGTTGTAGGAAATGCCTAAATGACGAGATAACTCAAGAGCTGAAATTCCATTTTTACCCTGTGTAATTAAGTAGATAGCAAGAAACCAAACCGTTAATGGAAGCTTGCTATTGGAAAGCAAGGTCCCTGCTGTTAATGAGGTTTTTTGATGACATCGATTGCATTGATAAAGGGTAAGCGTTCACCAGCACCGTGTTGACTAAGTGTTTAGGTAAAAACTCGTGTGTTTAAGATCGAGCACATTTGGGTACGGCTGCTGACGAACAACAGCATTGACTATGCGTGAAAGCGTATCAAGTGACGATATCTTTCGCTTTTTACA
>NZ_JATABH010000174.1:0-895 GCF_036533775.1 Vibrio sp. M260112
CGGTCGAAGGCCAGTTTGAGTTGTTCAAGTAGCGACTGGCGTTCTTGTTTCAATTGGATTTCTGACGCCATCAGCGCTTTCACCATCGCTTGTAGCTCGGCAACATCTTGACTTTCTGGGTTGATATTTGGCGTCTTTTTCATGGCGTTGATTATACCCAAATCATGCCATGAATGCTTGGTGGATAAGGCTTTAATATCGATTAAGTCATTGTAAAATCGTTTATTTCAATGGGTTTATGGCCGATAATCGTGAAACCTGAAAGCAGTCTCTCAAGCTCGAATTGAGTCAGGATAAACACTTCGTTTTGCTCTTTTGTAGGCCATTTGTACTTGGCTTTTTCACAACACTTTGATTTTGTCGCGCTGTTTGTTGGTGAACAGGAACAGTGCGCCACTTCCTAAAGGTAAGTCGGTGTCACTTTCGATTATCGCGGCAAGGCCGTTGATAGACTTTCTAAAATCGACGCTTTCACGATACAGATAAATCTCTGGAGCGTTGAGCATACGTTTCATGATAACGCACCGATAAGCTCAGCGAGATAGGCTGCTGGCGTGCCTTGTGGGATGCTCAGTTCAACATCGTTGACAATCAGTGTCATGTTGGCCACTGCAATGTGAGTGGCTTGATACCTAGTGGTTTTTTCAACGACTTCTGCTTTAACAAAGCCAACCGTGTTCGGTTTTTCGATGTGCTTTAACTGTTGGCGCTTAGCGTAAAAAGTGGAAAGGCTCAGTCCGTTACGTTCACAGAATAATCGTTGTGATAGCTGGCTAGATTCATAGTGTTCAAACAGGGTTCGCCATTCTTGGTTAGTGCGTCGTTTGGCCATTTCAAATCTCCTTTGGGTTGGAGATTTGATCTTATTATTCGGGCTAGACGATTAGAATGCGGG
>NZ_JATABH010000175.1:0-695 GCF_036533775.1 Vibrio sp. M260112
CCGAGCCCCGTTTACACAGAGCCTTATTGTACTCCGCCCAGTTAGTTATCTTCTTTTTTGCCTTACCCATGCCACCACCGCTCTAACCATCATAAAGGGTCAGATCGCAAGACTCGAAAAAGGTTCAACTGATTTAGGCAACAACGCCCAATAGAACTGGTAACACTGGGGAACTTATAGCTTATATCCCAATTAAAAGGCCTTGTTTAAACGTTTTGTCTGGAGAAAAATATAAAGAATTTTGTTTTATTGATTCTACGACTGAAGATTTAAGTAAGAGTGATGGGGCTGGTTTTTTCATTACACTTACAAATCTTTCAAATGAGAGAGTTTCTTTTGAATACCATACATTGTGGTATTCAAAAAAGTGTAAGTATTACATATATAAAGAAAAGCCGACCTGTGATGAGCCTTACACTAATTAATGCATTTAACTTAAATTTTTTGCTGTGAGACGATTCAAACGCTTAACGAAAAAGCTCACTTTTTAGTGATATTTAACCTAGTCATTATTTAGCTTACACACAGTTTTACGGCTTAAAAATCATAGCTCAAGCATTTAGCTACAATACTTGAGCTATTGTGGAAATGATTATAAATCTACTCTTACCGTTCTTTTCTGTTGAACATACAAAGTTATCTGCCCATTGGATTGAGTTGGTATGGAGTCTTTAGTCGCAATAATATCCATCTCA
>NZ_JATABH010000176.1:0-695 GCF_036533775.1 Vibrio sp. M260112
GCTGGCTAGATTCATAGTGTTCAAACAGGGTTCGCCATTCTTGGTTAGTGCGTCGTTTGGCCATTTCAAATCTCCTTTGGGTTGGAGATTTGATCTTATTATTCGGGCTAGACGATTAGAATGCGGGGTTTATGACGCGCTTACTTTGTTTTTTACTGGAACCAATAAAGGGGCGGAAAAAAGCCAGCTACAAAAGCCAGCTACGTGTTTCATGCCCCGCTAGCACGCTTCTGGACAAAAGTGTTTCAGGGGCTTTTCTCAATTAGCCAGATACGGATAACTTTTGGTATCCCAAAACGCAATCAGGCACCGCCGAACGCAGTGCCTGAGATGGAAGAAAGTGGACATAACCTTGCACGGTCTAAGTTAAACCCATTTACCAAAACTTACTAATTATGCAATTAAGTCAGCGATCTATTATATGAGTGTCTGACTCAGCTTCCCAACTTCATCATTTAATTCCACCTTTGCTACAGCACCATTGATAAGCGTAAGATTCGGTGGAACGTGACCAATATCTAAATCATACATGACAGGGATTCCAATGTTCACTAGGCTACTTTCTATAGCTTCATGATATTTGAGAGCTTGCTCATTGCTTGGGTCAGGGGCAGCATTCCTGCCCAAAACTAAACCATTAATATGCTTGAACACCCCCCTAAATTTCATGCTTAATAATGTTCGGGCAATATCTG
>NZ_JATABH010000177.1:0-692 GCF_036533775.1 Vibrio sp. M260112
CCACGAGAGCGGTCTATATCACGTCGAGTTAGTAGACCATTGCCAAACAGTTCACCACCGATTCGACCGAAGTTATCACGGCTGGTCGCCACCCAAACAATTTCAGCCGTTTCATCCTCAAGACGCTGATCCATGATTTCTTGAAGCTCATTGCCTACCTTTTCGAATGGTATTTTCTAGGGTAGGTGTTCTAACCATAGCTCGATACGAAACTTCATCTCGTCTTATCAGTTTTATGACTTAAAATTTATAGCTCAAGCATTTAGCTACAATGCTTGAGCTATTGTGGAAATGATTATAAATCTACTCTTACCGTTCTTTTCTGTTGAACATACAAAGTTATCTGCCCATTGGATTGAGTTGGTATGGAGTCTTTAGTCGCAATAATATCCATCTCAAAGGTACAAGTGTCGAAACCTTGAGTTAGCTGAGCTTGAGTCTGACCGAATATCTCACTCAGGCTCTTATTATAAGAACCTGAATTGAGCAGATATTCACCCGAGTTTATATCTGATGACGCCGTTCTGATATTGATCTCGGTACTATTTAAACAAGCTAACATAACCGCTGGATAAGAATATGTATGAGCGGTTTCAGGGGAGAAAGATACATCAATAATTTCATTTGAAAAACTAACAACGGGATCAAAAGGAATAGGGAACTCAGTAGCTGTTAATTGAGTTATATCAACG
>NZ_JATABH010000178.1:0-1063 GCF_036533775.1 Vibrio sp. M260112
GAGGGATCCCCTCATAAATCCGCCAGTGCATAGCCATCTTTTAAGAGCTGCTCAGCTAGAGCCATGGCCGTTGCTAAGAGGTGTTGAGTAGTAATCTCGTAGTCTGGTCGCCTGAGGACTTCCATACCTAATCGAACGGTAGACAGGACATTTCGATTTCTGACTGTATTCGCTTGAAAGTGCCTATCCCACCCTTGTTGCTGTGCATGTATTCCTACCAGCCAAAACATGAGTTGCAGCATTAAAGCTATCAGCAAAATAATATCGAACCTTTTGGGGCAACTAGTGCGGCTTTGACGTAGGCCTAATCCGTAAGCGGGACTCTTTAAGTCTCGGAAGGTTTCCTCTATCTGCATGCGCTTTGCGTAAAGCCTCACCAACTGCTTGGGAGTACGAGCCGCCGTTAGCGCTATTTGGCAGTTGATGGCATTGCTTTGGGTCAGCTTTTGGTAACCAAGACTTTTGGCTCTGCTAGAGGCTTTGCTATGTAACTTACTGACTGGCTGCCAATTTTCGGCACCGAGTTCAGCAAATTGTACTTTACCTCTTACTCGACTCAGCCAGTACCATCCGTGCTCTTCAACAGACTTGTACCATGGCACTTTAAATCCAGCATCACTGATAATGAGTGGGGTCACAGAGGAAGGTAAAATGCTCGCCAGGTCAGAGACGAGAACCACTGGCATGGGGTTACCCGCACAGATAAAGCTAGCATGCCAACGATAAACGGCAAGTCTCTCTTGATGCAGGTGGTGGTTACCTAAAAGACGATCCATCCGCTTTATATTGTGCTTAGTTCTAGCTTGGCAAGGTAAGTTGCGACCAAGTTCGGTGAGCGTAAGGGTTTTGCTATCAAGCAATGCTCGGCAAGCTAGCATTAAGCCATTAAGTCGCTTTAAGTGCAGTTCAGGGCAGAATTGGTAGAGAGAATCATGTAAGATATTGAGTTCGCGCATCTTGTTGTTTGGTTGTTGTTTTTTGGCGAAACCATTTGATCACATGACAAGATGTGCATCTACCTTAACTTGATGATTTTTATCTAAATCATCAGGGGATTCCTCAG
>NZ_JATABH010000179.1:0-678 GCF_036533775.1 Vibrio sp. M260112
CCACCTTGCCATGGTGGTTCGTGATAGTTCGATACCCGACTGGGTAAACAGCGATTCTTGGCGATACAGTGGCATCGCGTATTGATATTTACCGAGGATGATATTGGCCAGTAAGCTTTCTGTGGCGAAGCTCTTAGGGATAATGCTTTGTGGCGCTGGCTTTTGAGCGATGCGGCTGTTGTCCTGAGTTTGCTCGCACTGGCGACAAGCATATTTAGGACGAACATATTCCAGCACTTTGAGCACCGCTGGCGTGAACTCAAGCTTTTCACTGCGGTCTTCACCGATTTTATGCAGACTATGTTGGCAGCAAGCGCACTGCTTTTCATGGTCGTCTAAATCAAGTTCGATAACCTCACGAGGCAAGGTCTTTGGAAGTGGCTTGCGTCTACCACGTTTCTTCGTTGTGGTGGTCGTCGTGACCACTTCAACCTCTTCTTCTTTAGCGGCTTCACATTCCGCTTCGTTGAAGAGGTCACCTTGGGATTCATCGTAAGGCTTTAACGCCTCCGAGCGTTTAGCGAACTGGCGGTCGAAGGCCAGTTTGAGTTGTTCAAGTAGCGACTGGCGTTCTTGTTTCAATTGGATTTCTGACGCCATCAGCGCTTTCACCATCGCTTGTAGCTCGGCAACATCTTGACTTTCTGGGTTGATATTTGGCGTCTTTTTCATGGCGTT
>NZ_JATABH010000180.1:0-672 GCF_036533775.1 Vibrio sp. M260112
TGTGTCATACGCTCCATCGGCAGATACGGTATCTATCTTTCTACGTAAAGGGTTGAGTAATGTTGACAACACTTCGCTATCGCCAACACTTACAAGACTGACTTCTGCACTAATGGCCTCATGAGTTTCTACATCAACGGCTAAGTGCAGTTTGCGCCAAGTTCTGCGTTTTTCGGCGCCGTGCTTTTTCACCTTCCACTCACCTTCGCCAAAGACTTTGAGACCAGTCGAGTCAATAGCGATATGGCGAATAGCTCCTCTGGATTTGTTACGATATTTGACTTGAACTGTCTTCGAGCGTTTGCTGATACACGTGTAGTCAGGGGACGTCAGGGGAACCTCCAATAGCTCAAAGATAGAGTCGATAAAACCTTGAAGCGCACGCAATGGTAGAGAGAATATCCCCTTAATCATCAATGCAGTTTCAATCGCTGTATCAGAGTACTGGAAACCTCTACCACGCTTACCATGATGGGTTTTGCATCGCCATGCATCTACAGCTGAATCATCTATCCAGAACGTAACCGAGCCCCGTTTACACAGAGCCTTATTGTACTCCGCCCAGTTAGTTATCTTCTTTTTTGCCTTACCCATGCCACCACCGCTCTAACCATCATAAAGGGTCAGATCGCAAGACTCGAAAAAGGTTCAACTGATTTAGGCAACAACGCC
>NZ_JATABH010000181.1:0-648 GCF_036533775.1 Vibrio sp. M260112
GTATCCGCCCCATGATCCCACGGGGCGACACTGCTAGTGTTTGAAGTTCCAAGGCAGGAGCGCATCGATATCTGGCTCCGCTTTCGCCAGCTCTTTCATACACTTGACCATATAGTCGTAAAGGATAAGACCATTGGCTTTCGCGGTCTCGACGATACTGTAAAGCATCGCACTCGCTTCAGCTCCATTGGGATTGGTCGAGAAGAGCCAGTTCTTTCTCCCAATAACCAGCGGCTTAATGGCGCGTTCAGCACGGTTATTGTCTATCGATAAATGACCGTCATCGATATAGCGGATAAGTTTCGGCCATTGGCCTAGCGTGTATTTTATCGCTTTACCCAGCGGGCTAGACTCAAGCACTTGTTGAGTTGTCATCCATTCGTAAAGCTCATCGAGTATCGGTTTGGCGTCTGTTTGACGCTCTGCTCTTCGTTTTTCAGCAGACTCACCTTTTAAGCGTGATTCTATCCCATAAAGCTTCTGGATTTTGGCCAGCGCTTTATCCGCTTTACCTGACTTGCCTTTGCCTTGAAGCTTTTTCGCGTCCATGAACTTGCGCCGAGCATGCGCGAAGCAACCGACATTGGTGACGAGATGAAGCCCATCATAAGCACCATAACCATCGGTTTGCAGATAGCCATCATAGTT
>NZ_JATABH010000182.1:0-704 GCF_036533775.1 Vibrio sp. M260112
CTTTGTTAGTCACCAAAGTTGTCTGCATTTTTATACATGTGCAGACACGATTTTGCCGGACTCAAATATAAACATCACAAGGATGTTTCCAAGAACACTTGAATGTGTGTTGGTACCTAATTTTCTCTTTATTAGAGAAAGTTAGGATTTGAGAACTTTTAATTTGAATAACAACGCATATCAAAGATATGGGGATTGTTGTTATTCGTCAGCTTTCCAAATTGTTAAAGAGCAAATCACTTCCTAAGAAGTTCATTTTCTAAAGACTCTCGGAGTCGAAAATACCAACCACATACGCTTAACTGAAGTGGTTTGGAATTCCTATCCAAAAATACTTAGAGAATGGTGGGCGATACCGGGCTCGAACCAGTGACCCCCTGCTTGTAAGGCAGGTGCTCTCCCAACTGAGCTAATCGCCCACATAAGTTTCCTGTTGTTTTTACTTTAGTAAAGTAAAACAAAGGCCATTCCTTCGTGGAGAAGAATGGTGGGTCGTGCAGGATTCGAACCTGCGACCAATTGATTAAAAGTCAACTGCTCTACCAACTGAGCTAACGACCCAATGGTATCCCGTAGGGGAGTCGAACCCCTGTTACCGCCGTGAAAGGGCGGTGTCCTAGGCCTCTAGACGAGGCTACCTTGTTACGACTTCACCCCAGTCATGAACCACAAAGTGGTGAGCGTCCTCCCGAAGGTTAAACTAC
>NZ_JATABH010000183.1:0-609 GCF_036533775.1 Vibrio sp. M260112
TACATGAAACAGTAACTCGGAATCATCAATGCAAAGCAATGTGGCAACTATTAAAACGGGTTCGAAACTTTATGGATAACATTTCATCGTTTCCCAGCGGTGGTCATGGAGTACAAAAAGTGAAGCATAATTAGGATCAGCTATTTAGGCCTTCAAAAAGGTGTTAAATGCTTCTTAACTGACAAGCATTAAGCATACGGCTCCCTTTTTTAATGGTTTTGAATATAAATTCAGCGAACGGTCTTTTTTTTCAATTTAATTTGAAAAAGGGCTTGCGCTTAAAACTCAACTCCCTATAATGCGCATCCACTGACACGGCAGACGCCACAAGGCCTCAGCGGTAAATCAGTAAAGCCAACTAGCAAAATTTCGAATTGAAAAGTTTGAAATAAAAAATTCAAAAAAGTGTTTGACACTTAGAATTGAAACGCTAGAATGGCTGCCTCTTCCGAAGTGACACTGGTCACAAAGAAGGGGAGCTCTTTAACAATATAAACCTATCAATCTGTGTGGGCACTCGTTGATGATAATCCAATTAGAAATTTCTCTAAATAAAGAGGGGTTTCAAATTAGGTTTCAATGAAACGAAGTGACCAAACGAGACTTCTT
>NZ_JATABH010000184.1:0-593 GCF_036533775.1 Vibrio sp. M260112
TCTATCGATGGTCACGTTGAAGGTTGGTTCTCTGACGATACACCTAAGCGTTTTGAAGCGTACGGCTGGCATGTAATCCCAGCAGTTGACGGTCACGATCCTGAAGCGATCAATGCGGCCATCATTGCAGCAAAAGCTGACCCTCGCCCTACGCTAATCTGTACTAAAACTATCATCGGTTTTGGTTCACCTAACAAGTCTGGTTCACACGACTGTCACGGCGCACCACTAGGCGCTGAAGAAATTGCCGCGACTCGTAAGCAACTTGGTTGGGAACACGGTCCGTTCGAAATCCCTGCGGATGTCTATGCTCAGTGGGATGCTAAAGCGGCAGGCGCAGAAAAAGAAGCTGCGTGGAATGCTAAGTTTGACGCGTACGCAGCAGCTTACCCTGCGGAAGCAGCTGAGCTTAAGCGTCGTCTAAACGGTGAACTGCCAGCAGAGTGGGAAGAGAAAGCCAACGCGATCATCGCTGATCTACAAGCTAACCCAGCCAACATCGCTTCACGTAAAGCGTCACAAAATGCGCTAGAAGCATTCGGTGCCATGCTACCAGAATTCCTAGGCGGCTCTGCTGACCTAGCACCTTCTAA
>NZ_JATABH010000185.1:0-583 GCF_036533775.1 Vibrio sp. M260112
AAGCCGCTGCCTTACCGCTTGGCGATAGACCTGCAGTGCTCTCAAAGAGAGACTTAAAGAATGGTGCGGAAAGAGAGACTTGAACTCTCACACCTTGCGGCGCCAGAACCTAAATCTGGTGCGTCTACCAATTCCGCCATTTCCGCATCTTGTTCTGTAGTAATCCTGATAATTGGTAAAATCAAGATAACGTTGTATATGGTGGCTACGACGGGATTCGAACCTGTGACCCCATCATTATGAGTGATGTGCTCTAACCAGCTGAGCTACGTAGCCATAGTGATTAAGAATGGTGCGGAAAGAGAGACTTGAACTCTCACACCTTGCGGCGCCAGAACCTAAATCTGGTGCGTCTACCAATTCCGCCATTTCCGCATCTTAATCTGTAGTCATCCTGATAATTGGTAAAATCAAGACAACGTTGTATATGTCAGGCTACTGATAGCCTAACCAGGAACAATAGATGTGGCATCTAGTGAGCCTATAAATAATGGCAGGTCTACCTGGATTCGAACCAGGGAATGGCGGCATCAAAAGCCGCTGCCTTACCGCTTGGCGATAGACCTGCAGTGCTCTCAAAGAG
>NZ_JATABH010000186.1:0-556 GCF_036533775.1 Vibrio sp. M260112
TTTCGCAATGACATCGTTTTTTGTAAAGAGCCGCACGGTTATATGCCGAAAACCGAATGCAAAGTGGAAGGTGTGAATGAATACCTAAGGGAACAAACCGAGCAGGAAAAACGCCAAGATGAAAAGATCCTTAAAGAACGTTTTGGTATCAAACATCGATTTTAAAAGCATCACATGCGGAAAGGCTCAGATGCATCTAACCCCAGGTGGAATCAAGTGAAAAAGTGGCGATGGCTTCTGATTGCAGGGCTGCTTGCTTTATCTATGGTAGCAAAAGGAGATTTGATGAATATTTTTGGCAGCAAACCTTATGCCGACGCCTTTTTTGAAGGGGATATGTTGAACATTGCCAAGGCGATAAAGAAAAAAGACGGTGAAAAGATCACCAAACTTGGGAAAGCGCTTGAAGATATCGATGCCCCAGGAAAACACGGGATGACACTGCTTGGCTTTGCCGTAAATGATGAAAACCCCGTAGCCATTAAAGCGTTGATGGCGTTAGGTGCCGATCCATCTATTGAGTTGCCGGAACTAGGCAGCGTGGCTTATCACGCTA
>NZ_JATABH010000187.1:0-555 GCF_036533775.1 Vibrio sp. M260112
GTTACGACTCAGCAATGGTACATTAGCTGTGTTATCAATGTGGTGCTCTTTAATTATCCACCAAGGCGTATTTTGATCTTGAGCCAAAGTTTGCTGGGTGGGGACGTCTGCTTGCCAACTTTGCCACTGCTGATTGTAGCGGATTAATATGCTGTGATTCCTGAGTAACTGACTGACTTCTTCAGGGAGTAAACGCGGCAGCATTGCGCCAATATAAGCGGGGTTATAGAAAGAAAAAAAGACGCGTTCACCGAGTCCTTCTATATCTATGGTGTACGCCAATGTCGCCATACGTCTCTCCTATCGTTAACCCTAAACACAAAAACCTTAAATACAAATTACCGCGACAACGGTAATTTGGGGTTAAGGCTTTCAGGAGGCTTCCTGTAGGAAACCTCTGAAAATCAAAGCGATTAAGCTTCGATAGGTTTACGCCAATCGTCTGAACCAGACGTACCTGCGTTGACGTGATCCCAAGTGATCTTACGGTACGACATTGAGACCGTTAGATTTTGCGTGAAGTCGGACATCGACGGATCTTGACAGTGTGGCATC
>NZ_JATABH010000188.1:0-551 GCF_036533775.1 Vibrio sp. M260112
TCCACTTTAGTGCCATCTTCGCGCTTGACCAGATCGTCTTTGATGATACCCGTCGCGCTGGCTGACTGGTCGTTAACGTGGTTACTGTCCGTGGTTGCGGTCACGATAACCGTTTCACGGCCTTCCGTTTCATTGTCGTCCAGAACTTCAACTCGAACCTTCACCACACCTGAATCAGGTACTAGGAAACCGTCCGTCTCATCGTAATTCTGCCATTGACCGTTTGGAAGTTTGATTTGAATGCGACCCAAGTCCGCATCTGAAGCTGTACCTGTAATATCAAGCTTAGCCGCTACATCACCAAATGCGTCGCCACTCAACGAGACTTCGTAGTTCAACCACGTTTCTTCGCCTTCAACCGCTTTGTCGCCGCCGCTCACTAGAAGATCTGGTGCATCTGCGTCCACTTTAGTGCCATCTTCGCGCTTGACCAGATCGTCTTTGATGATACCCGTCGCGCTGGCTGACTGGTCGTTAACGTGGTTACTGTCCGTGGTTGCGGTCACGATAACCGTTTCACGGCCTTCCGTTTCATTGTCGTCCAGAACTTC
>NZ_JATABH010000189.1:0-551 GCF_036533775.1 Vibrio sp. M260112
ACGCTTGTGATCCCTGAAAGTGGTAATGCAGTTCGTGTCCGCGTTGCTGTGATTGATGATCTGGAAACCGAGTCAACGGAAGGCGTCAAGCTAACAGCGACGACAACGGACAACAACGTAGCCGATCAAGAAGCATCGGATACGGTTTACATCTTTGATGACCTGGTAGAGCGCGAAGATGGCTCTAAAGTTGACGCAGATGCACCGGATCTTGTGGTGACAGGCGCTGCGAATGTCACGGAATCAGACGACGCGTACCTAGAGTACGATGTATCACTGAGTGGTCCAGCTGCGGGCGCAGTGAATGTATCACTGTCCTTGAGTGGTGATGCGACGTCTGGTGAGGACTACAACCCACAGATTCAGTACTTCGATGGTCAGGACTGGGTTAATTACACAGGCACGCTTGTGATCCCTGAAAGTGGTAATGCAGTTCGTGTCCGCGTTGCTGTGATTGATGATCTGGAAACCGAGTCAACGGAAGGCGTCAAGCTAACAGCGACGACAACGGACAACAACGTAGCCGATCAAGAAGCATCGGATACGGTTTA
>NZ_JATABH010000190.1:0-544 GCF_036533775.1 Vibrio sp. M260112
TTATCCGCTTTACCTGACTTGCCTTTGCCTTGAAGCTTTTTCGCGTCCATGAACTTGCGCCGAGCATGCGCGAAGCAACCGACATTGGTGACGAGATGAAGCCCATCATAAGCACCATAACCATCGGTTTGCAGATAGCCATCATAGTTACCCAAGAAGGCAACAGGGCACGACCTCGCGCGACTGTTTTGATAGTCGTACAAGGCGATATTCTTCACATTGGGGAGTGCAGCTTCTGGCGAGTCCGCGCCCGAGCAGTAGAGCCACATGTAACATTGTTTATCTTCTTTGAGGACATTGAGCGGTGTTTCATCTGCCTGAACCACCACTTGTTGAAGTAAGTGCTCTTTTAGGGCGGCATAGAGTGGTTTGAACTTCTCACTGACTTGGATAACCCACCTTGCCATGGTGGTTCGTGATAGTTCGATACCCGACTGGGTAAACAGCGATTCTTGGCGATACAGTGGCATCGCGTATTGATATTTACCGAGGATGATATTGGCCAGTAAGCTTTCTGTGGCGAAGCTCTTAGGGATAATGCTTT
>NZ_JATABH010000191.1:0-540 GCF_036533775.1 Vibrio sp. M260112
CTAAGCGCCAACAGTTAAAGCACATCGAAAAACCGAACACGGTTGGCTTTGTTAAAGCAGAAGTCGTTGAAAAAACCACTAGGTATCAAGCCACTCACATTGCAGTGGCCAACATGACACTGATTGTAAACAATGTTGAACTGAGCATCCCACAAGGCACGCCAGCAGCCTATCTCGCTGAGCTTATCGGTGCGCTGTCATGAAACGCATGCTCAGTGCTCCCGAAATCTATCTCTATCGTGAAAGCGTCGATTTTAGAAAATCCATTAACGGCCTGGCTGCGATAATCGAAAGTGACACCGACTTACCTGTAGGGAGTGGCGCACTGTTCCTGTTCACCAACAAACAGCGCGACAAAATCAAAGTGTTGTACTGGGATAAAACAGGCTTCGCTCTCTGGTATAAACGCCTCGAAAAAGCCAAGTACAAATGGCCTACAAAAGAGCAAAACGAAGTGTTTATCCTGACTCAATTCGAGCTTGAGAGACTGCTTTCAGGTTTCACGATTATCGGCCATAAACCCATTGAAATAAACGATTT
>NZ_JATABH010000192.1:0-530 GCF_036533775.1 Vibrio sp. M260112
CGGAATCGATAACCGCTGAAAGCATCTAAGCGGGAAGCGAGCCCTGAGATGAGTCTTCCCTGACCCCTTGAGGGTCCTAAAGGGTTGTTCGAGACTAGAACGTTGATAGGCAGGGTGTGTAAGTGCTGTGAGGCGTTGAGCTAACCTGTACTAATTGCCCGTGAGGCTTAACCATACAACACCCAAAGGGTTTTGTGGACTCGATGTAAGAACATTGAATGTGTAAGAACTGACAGCTTTCCAGATTAAAGAATTTGCTTGGCGACCATAGCGATTTGGACCCACCTGATTTCCATTCCGAACTCAGAAGTGAAACGAATTAGCGCCGATGGTAGTGTGGGGCTTCCCCATGTGAGAGTAGGACATCGCCAGGCTTTAAATTTAGACTCAAGAGTCTAACCAGTGCGGAGCGGTAGTTCAGTTGGTTAGAATACCGGCCTGTCACGCCGGGGGTCGCGGGTTCGAGTCCCGTCCGCTCCGCCACTTATTCCAGACCCCAGCAGAAATGCTGGGGTCTTTTTGTTTTTATC
>NZ_JATABH010000193.1:0-523 GCF_036533775.1 Vibrio sp. M260112
TAATGCCGATCAGTTAAGGCTTAAATGATCGGTTGAACGATCCTTTCAAGGTGTCAAAATCCGAGTGTATTCCAGACACTCGGATTTTTTTATGTTTCTAAGACAAGCACTTAACCAAGTTCATCAATTCTCTGTTGAGCAACTCTCAGGTTTATCTGACCTTCTCTCTCCTGAACTCATTGCTCAATGTATGGAAGACACGGGTATCACAACCATGCGTAGACGCAGATTGCCCATGGAGATGATGGTTTGGAGTGTTGTTGGGATGTCCCTATATCGCCATTTATCTATGGAGAAAGTTGTCTCCAAGCTAGATATTCTTCTTCCTGGCAAAAAACCGTTTGTTGCTCCAAGCGCAGTAATCCAAGCAAGGCAAAGGCTAGGTTCTGATGTCATGAAGTCCGTTTTTACTCAAACGCAGAAATTATGGAATGACAAAACGCCACACCCAGATTGGCATGGTTTAACTCTTCATGCTGTAGATGGTGTGGTCTGGCGAACCCCAGATACTAAAGAGAACGAT
>NZ_JATABH010000194.1:0-518 GCF_036533775.1 Vibrio sp. M260112
TGCACTTAGCCGTTGATGTAGAAACTCATGAGGCCATTAGTGCAGAAGTCAGTCTTGTAAGTGTTGGCGATAGCGAAGTGTTGTCAACATTACTCAACCCTTTACGTAGAAAGATAGATACCGTATCTGCCGATGGAGCGTATGACACAAAAAGTTGCTATGAGACCCTGAAAAATAAGGGCAGTACTCCGTTGATACCGCCTCGCAAGAATGCGGCGCTTTGGGAAGATGGGCATCCCAGAAATGAAGCAGTAAAGGCTCTGAAAAACGGAACAATAGCGGAGTGGAAATCTGAGTCGGGTTATCACTATCGCTCAATATCTGAGACTGCAATGTCTCGATATAAAGGACTAACCAGCAGTAAATTGAGCTTGAGATGTTATAACGCTCAAGTTGGTGAGGCACTGGCAAATGTCAAAGCAATGAACAAAGTCATAGGACTAGGTATGCCTGTTAGAAGCTAACGGCTAGTCATATATGGCGTCGTTGATCTTCAAGCTGATTTGATCAACAACGCC
>NZ_JATABH010000195.1:0-507 GCF_036533775.1 Vibrio sp. M260112
TAGGATTTGAGAACTTTTAATTTGAATAACAACGCATATCAAAGATATGGGGATTGTTGTTATTCGTCAGCTTTCCAAATTGTTAAAGAGCAAGTTTCTTTCGAAACCATTTTTAAGAACACTCAAGCAAGTATGCTTAAAGATGGTGGAGCTAAGCAGGATCGAACTGCTGACCTCCTGCGTGCAAGGCAGGCGCTCTCCCAGCTGAGCTATAGCCCCATCAGGTGTTGATACTGTGTGCCAATCTTCTTGGGAGGAAGATTGGTGGGTCTGAGTGGACTTGAACCACCGACCTCTCGCTTATCAGGCGAACGCTCTAACCACCTGAGCTACAGACCCAGTATCGTCTCTAAAACTTATAAACCATCAATCTGTGTGAACACTCATCGCAATAATCATCGTATAAGGAGGTGATCCAGCCCCAGGTTCCCCTAGGGCTACCTTGTTACGACTTCACCCCAGTCATGAACCACAAAGTGGTGAGCGTCCTCCCGAAGGTTAAACTAC
>NZ_JATABH010000196.1:0-497 GCF_036533775.1 Vibrio sp. M260112
GATGCCACACTGTCAAGATCCGTCGATGTCCGACTTCACGCAAAATCTAACGGTCTCAATGTCGTACCGTAAGATCACTTGGGATCACGTCAACGCAGGTACGTCTGGTTCAGACGATTGGCGTAAACCTATCGAAGCTTAATCGCTTTTATTTTCAGAGGTTTCCTACAGGAAGCCTCCTGAAAGCCTTAAATACAAATTACCGTTGTCGCGGTAATTTGTGGTGAAGGTTTTTGTGCTTGGTGTCAACGATAGGGGAGACGTATGGCGACATTGGCGTACACCATCAATATAGAAGGACTCGGCGATGATGCCTTGGTTGTGACTCAGTTCGATGGGCAAGAGTCTTTGTCTGCCAGCGTGTTTCATCATCGACCTTGTTACGGTTTTTGTTATCAAATCACCTTAGCCAGCCGTCGGCATGACTTAACCGCAGACCAAGTGGTGGATCGGCAGGTCGAGCTGCGTATGTACCGCAACCAAGTGTTGGTGCAGCG
>NZ_JATABH010000197.1:0-494 GCF_036533775.1 Vibrio sp. M260112
CGCCAATCGTCTGAACCAGACGTACCTGCGTTGACGTGATCCCAAGTGATCTTACGGTACGACATTGAGACCGTTAGATTTTGCGTGAAGTCGGACATCGACGGATCTTGACAGTGTGGCATCTCACACTGGATATCGACGATAGACGCATTTTCTAGCTTAGTGGTGAAGAAGTTCTCTTGTTTGCCTTCGATAGAGGTGCGGTACCATTTAAGCTCTACGTTCTTCATCTTCTCACCAGAAGAAAGCGCGTTGTACAGCAGTGGCACGGCTTTGTTGAGAGTGACAGTAAACTTGAAAGGTTTATGGACGCGTTGACCAGAAGGTTGACCAGATTGTGGATCGGTCGGAACCGAAATGACGTGGTCAAACTTCTGAACCAGCATCTCGTCTTCGTGACCTTCTACATAAGAGTCACCGATAGAGTCAGCCGTACAGGCGCCCGCCGTGATCAGACCCTGAGTTTCACCGTCGATAGAAATATAACATGGAGT
>NZ_JATABH010000198.1:0-492 GCF_036533775.1 Vibrio sp. M260112
CTCTCTAAATAAACAAGATGTTGCCCCTCGACCACTTTGCCACCGAGTTTCCACAACACCAATATCGCGTTTTGGTTCTGGTTATAGCCTCTTTCGGGATCAAGGCGGTGATGCATTGAGTGAGTGGCATAAAAGCCCCAGTTTTTATCACCGAGAATACGGTACTCTTGGATCAGTTTTCCGTTATGAAAGTGGTAGTAAAAACCGTGAGTGGGAAAGCCTAGCCGCTCGCCGAGCTGCACAGCGGGAAAAACGGGAATAAAGCCCTCTTGCGCTACGCCACTGCCTATCGGTCTGACTTTTACTGGCTGACGAGGCGAGAGACCTAACGACTTAGATGCCACTTCTCCGACCAATTTTTTAGGCTCATCAAACGCGGTGAATAGGGTGTAGCGTGTCCCTTCTTTGATTTTGGTTTCACGCCAGCGCCCTAGTAACACTTCGTTTGTCGTTTGGGCTAAAACAAACGAACAACCAACATTGCGATGAAAG
>NZ_JATABH010000199.1:0-491 GCF_036533775.1 Vibrio sp. M260112
CACGCTATGTGGCGCAAAAGTGACAAGCCCTTAAAAGCTCTTCTTGAAAGTGGCATGGATCCAAATATTGCAAATGAAGGCAGCTTACGAACATTGATTTTCAACACCCCTACGCTTGAAGAAAGTGATGCCATGAAGCTTTTAGTCGAGTACGGTGCCGATGTGAATGCCCGCGACACACTTGGCAATACACCTTTGATACATATTCTTCCAGTGCGGTTTGATGATTCTCTCTACTTGCTCAACCATGGAGCAGATCCATACGCAATGAATAATTTAGGTATTTCTGTTTCCTACAGCGTTCAAGAGCGATTAGAGCATATGGATCCATCCACCGAAGCTTACCAAAAGATGCTCAAAATCCAGCAGAAACTTGTTGAAAAAGGTGTCAAGTTCCCTGCTTTGACGCCTTTCGGTGAACGTTTTCGCAATGACATCGTTTTTTGTAAAGAGCCGCACGGTTATATGCCGAAAACCGAATGCAAAGTGGA
>NZ_JATABH010000200.1:0-479 GCF_036533775.1 Vibrio sp. M260112
GGTTTACGCCAATCGTCTGAACCAGACGTACCTGCGTTGACGTGATCCCAAGTGATCTTACGGTACGACATTGAGACCGTTAGATTTTGCGTGAAGTCGGACATCGACGGATCTTGACAGTGTGGCATCTCACACTGGATATCGACGATCGACGCGTTTTCTAGCTTAGTGGTGAAGAAGTTCTCTTGTTTGCCTTCAATAGAGGTGCGGTACCATTTCAGTTCAACAGTCTTCATCTTCTCACCAGAAGAAAGCGCGTTGTACAGCAGTGGTACGGCTTTGTTGAGAGTGACGGTAAACTGGAATGGCTTATGAACACGTTGACCAGAAGGTTGACCAGATTGAGGATCGGTCGGAACCGAAATAACGTGGTCAAACTTCTGAACCAGCATCTCGTCTTCATGACCTTCTACATAAGAGTCACCGATAGAGTCAGCCGTACAGGCGCCCGCCGTGATCAGACCCTGAGTTTCACCGTC
>NZ_JATABH010000201.1:0-469 GCF_036533775.1 Vibrio sp. M260112
TAGGATTTGAGAACTTTTAATTTGAATAACAACGCATATCAAAGATATGGGGATTGTTGTTATTCGTCAGCTTTCCAAATTGTTAAAGAGCAAGTTTCTTTCGAAACCATTTTTAAGAACACTCAAGCAAGTATGCTTAAAGATGGTGGGCGATACCGGGCTCGAACCAGTGACCCCCTGCTTGTAAGGCAGGTGCTCTCCCAACTGAGCTAATCGCCCATCGAATCAAGAATGGTGGAGCTAAGCAGGATCGAACTGCTGACCTCCTGCGTGCAAGGCAGGCGCTCTCCCAGCTGAGCTATAGCCCCATATCTTGAGAAAATGGTGGGTCGTGCAGGATTCGAACCTGCGACCAATTGATTAAAAGTCAACTGCTCTACCAACTGAGCTAACGACCCAATGGTATCCCGTAGGGGAGTCGAACCCCTGTTACCGCCGTGAAAGGGCGGTGTCCTAGGCCTCTAGACGA
>NZ_JATABH010000202.1:0-465 GCF_036533775.1 Vibrio sp. M260112
ACTGTATCGCCAAGAATCGCTGTTTACCCAGTCGGGTATCGAACTATCACGAACCACCATGGCAAGGTGGATTATCCAAGTCAGTGAGAAGTTTGCCCCGCTTTACGCGGCCTTAAAAACGCACCTACTCGAGCAAATAGTGGTTCAGGTGGATGAAACGCCGCTCAATGTGCTCAAGGAAGATAAACAATGTTACATGTGGCTCTACTGCTCGGGCGCGGACTCGCCAGAAGCTGCACTCCCCAATGTGAAGAATATCGTCTTGTATGACTATCAAAACAGTCGCGCGAGGGCGTGCCCTGTTGCCTTCTTGGGCAACTATGATGGCTATCTGCAAACCGATGGTTATGGTGCTTATGATGGGCTTCATCTCGTCACCAATGTCGGTTGCTTCGCGCATGCTCGGCGCAAGTTCATGGACGCGAAAAAGCTTCAAGGCAAAGGCAAGTCAGGTAAAGCGGATAA
>NZ_JATABH010000203.1:0-462 GCF_036533775.1 Vibrio sp. M260112
TCTGCGCGGTCAGGTAATGTTAGAATCATGAGAACTCGGTAACGGTTGTAGGTTTGTATGTTTGGCGACTGATCAGATCGCTCAAACGGTACCGAGTTCCCTTCTTTTTCTACAAACCAGTGATCTATATTTAGGAACAGTTATTTAGAGCAACGATATGTGAATGAAGTCGAAACATTACGCAGGGCCAGACCAGATACAGAAAACGACTCCCCTTGATTCCAACCGCTATCGGTTGTCTATCGATAGCTACATTTCTCGATTTGACTCATACGCCTCCTGAAACGTGCTCTTTCCTATAAACATTTAATTTCCTGATTACCACCGACTCTCAGCTAGCTTGAGAAGCTTTTCTGGCATAGGTGGTGCGCATACCGATGCTCTTAAAAGTGCAAGGGTCATGTCCTCAAGGTTAAAGCGATGATTGAATCTAAAGCAGAATTCTCCAAGATATCTCGGTAA
>NZ_JATABH010000204.1:0-459 GCF_036533775.1 Vibrio sp. M260112
TGAGTCATAACGTAGAAAGCTGGCTCTGGCAGAATCAGTCTCAACTGATGGAAACAAGAATTGACCACAACATGCCGCACTTTGATAGCGCCTTCCAAGCACATTTTACGGCAATGGAATTAGCACCAGATAGTCCAAAGCAGACCCTACAAGAGAAAACACTAACGGCCAGTATTATCACTACCCATAAGCAAGCCTTCCTGAATCAGGTGTCGATTCAAAAAACCATTGTTGGGCTGCGAGATGATGAATTGCTGTTTGGATTAAAAACCCTGTATCACCAATTGCGAGGAGAAGCGTAATGCTAATCGAAATGTACAATCACTGCGTATTGTGTAACCCCGCAGTCAATTGGTTAGAGGTTGAGTTTCGTAGCGAAAACGATGAACCGATAAATGACTTAAAGGTGACCATTACTAACCCCAGCACGCTAGAAACGCATCAACAGACCAGTCGTCA
>NZ_JATABH010000205.1:0-434 GCF_036533775.1 Vibrio sp. M260112
TTATAAACTGGATGTCAGCAGTACATTCCCTTACTGAGGGGCAAGTCGTTGCGATTGATGGTAAAACACTTCGGGGCTCCTACAACCGAGATGACCGAGCTAGTACTATCCATATGATTAGCGCCTACGCTTCGTCCAATAAGCTCGTACTTGGACAGCTCAAAACAGAAGAAAAGAGCAACGAGATCACAGCAATACCTGAGCTCATCAAACTTCTTGATATCAAAGGCGCTCTAGTCACAATTGATGCGATGGCATGCCAAACGGAAGTAGCCAAAACTATCATCGAACAAGATGCTGACTACTTACTTGCGGTTAAAAATAATCAAGGAAAGTTACGCAAAGCAATAGAGCAGGCTTTTGCAAAACAACGAGCATCAAAGCCCAAAAATATCAAAATCGAGCAGGGTCACGGCCGTATTGAAGTCCGTCAA
>NZ_JATABH010000206.1:0-427 GCF_036533775.1 Vibrio sp. M260112
AATCAATGAAGAAATCATACGCCGATATGTAAGACATCAAGAGAAGCAAGAGCGAGTAGAGCAGCACCAGTTGGCGTTGGATTAAACAAAGGCCCCCTTTTAGGGGGCTCACACAAAGCCACCTTCTTTAGAAGGTGGTAATTTACTTTCACCCGCCCCGGTAAAAGTCGATAAAGTGAATAAGATAAGACCGAATATTGATTTCATAAAACACCTCCATTGTCGTAGAAGTGTAGTACGTAAAATGCAAAAGACTGGTACAAAAAAAGCCTCCCGAAGGATAACTCCGATCAGTTAAGTAAATGATCAGTTGAACGATCCTGTGGTTGGTTGAAAATACCCTCAAACATTTCATATTTGAGGGTATTTTTTATGTTGGCTCACTGGCTTATTGATGTTGATGACTTCGCTTCTCCTGATTCACTTA
>NZ_JATABH010000207.1:0-413 GCF_036533775.1 Vibrio sp. M260112
GTTTTTTGATCAAGCGTCGAAATAAAAACAGTCCCTATATAGTCTAATGTTTCTCGATTAGGGCTTCCAAATGACAGCACTGAGTCATGAGTTAGATTAAACACGACACTGCGATCATCTATAAGCACATAAGACTTATCAACGGTTGGTTTAAAATTGGTCATCCCAAATGACATCAACGCAAACGCCCCCGCACCGACGAGCGCCAACGGACCAAGTAAGAAAACAGCAATAATACACACCGCAATCCCCACCCAAGCAAAGCCGCGCACGATTTTATACGCCACCTCTGGGATCATATCTTGCTCTGTGTAATGAATACCCCGTGAGGTTAAGTGATAGCAGCGATGTTTATCAGGGAAAAAAAGGTATCTAGATACAAAAGTCATTATTAAACTAAATGAGGAAAACAA
>NZ_JATABH010000208.1:0-411 GCF_036533775.1 Vibrio sp. M260112
GTTAAGTCATGCCGACGGCTGGCTAAGGTGATTTGATAACAAAAACCGTAACAAGGTCGATGATGAAACACGCTGGCAGACAAGGACTCTTGCCCATCGAACTGAGTCACAACCAAGGCATCATCGCCGAGTCCTTCTATATCTATGGTGTACGCCAATGTCGCCATACGTCTCTCCTATCGTTAACCCTAAACACAAAAACCTTCACCACACATCACCGTGAAAAGGATGGTTTGAGGTTAAGGTTTTCAGGTGGCCCCATGGGGAGCCACCGAAAATCAAAGTGATTAAGCTTCGATAGGTTTACGCCAATCGTCTGAACCAGACGTACCTGCGTTGACGTGATCCCAAGTGATCTTACGGTACGACATTGAGACCGTTAGATTTTGCGTGAAGTCGGACATCGACGGA
>NZ_JATABH010000209.1:0-402 GCF_036533775.1 Vibrio sp. M260112
ACTGTATCGCCAAGAATCGCTGTTTACCCAGTCGGGTATCGAACTATCACGAACCACCATGGCAAGGTGGATTATCCAAGTCAGTGAGAAGTTTGCCCCGCTTTACGCGGCCTTAAAAACGCACCTACTCGAGCAAATAGTGGTTCAGGCGGATGAAACGCCGCTTAATGTGCTCAAGGAAGACAAGCAATGCTACATGTGGCTCTACTGCTCGGGCGCGGACTCGCCAGATGCCGCACTCCCTAATGTGAAAAACATCGTCTTGTATGACTATCAAAACAGTCGCGCGAGGTCGTGCCCTGTTGCCTTCTTGGGTAACTATGATGGCTATCTGCAAACCGATGGTTATGGTGCTTATGATGGGCTTCATCTCGTCACCAATGTCGGTTGCTTCGCGCATGC
>NZ_JATABH010000210.1:0-398 GCF_036533775.1 Vibrio sp. M260112
CCATGCGCTACCCCATAAGTGATTCCCGCAGACAAACCGCCTATTATTCCCGCCTGAAGAGAATCGTCAAAATCCCCAGTAGTGATATAGGTTGTTGAGAATGAAGCGGTCGCACCACTCGCAGCTGCTTGTGCTATGGGTTGCAATCCAGCATATAACCCTGAAGCGGCATAACCAATCGCAATTGCACCAACCACCATTCCGGCCATTTGGATTGCAGGGTTCTCAAATGTTTGGCTCACCACAAAAAATGCCATCGCAGCAGCCCACCACACCCAGTGCCCTGTTGGGTCAGTATATTTCAACGGGTTGTTATACACGTATGCGTAACGGTTGTAACTTTGGCTAAAGCTCGGCTCTGGCACGAACGTATCGGCACTTAAGAAACGACCAATCAC
>NZ_JATABH010000211.1:0-391 GCF_036533775.1 Vibrio sp. M260112
ATTTAAGAGTGATTCACAACGCTTATATGGACTCCCTATTGTTGTCAAAAAGTATTGTTAACGAAGGTTAGATGCTTGCTTATATACGGGCTCTAGTTGAGAAGCTATCTCGGGCCACTTTGATGTGTTCGCACCGTCATGACTTTATCTTGGCAGCGGTATTTAATACCTAAGCGTTGCGCAGTCTCTTGAAGGTTGGTCTTACCTGTTCGTTATCACGGTCTTTTTGACTAACTCTGTTAAGCCACAAGGAATTATGGCTTGTAATCCTCTCCGCTTTCTATCATAGCGAAGGCTGTTCTTACGGTCTTATTTGCCAATGCTATTGCAGCAACCTTTTTCCCACGTCTTACCGTCATTGCTTTAAGCCATTGCTCTTTTGATGTACGAG
>NZ_JATABH010000212.1:0-390 GCF_036533775.1 Vibrio sp. M260112
TTTATGCAGACTATGTTGGCAGCAAGCGCACTGCTTTTCATGGTCGTCTAAATCAAGTTCGATAACTTCACGAGGCAAGGTCTTTGGAAGTGGCTTGCGTTTACCCCGTTTCTTCGTTGTGGTGGTCGTCGTGACCACTTCAACCTCTTCTTCTTTAGCGGCTTCACATTCCGCTTCGTTGAAGAGGTCACCTTGGGATTCATCGTAAGGTTTTAACGCCTCCGAGCGTCTAGCGAACTGACGGTCGAAGGCCAGTTTGAGTTGTTCAAGTAGCGACTGGCGTTCTTGTTTCAATTGGATTTCTGACGCCATCAGCGCTTTCACCATCGCTTGTAGCTCGGCAACATCTTGACTTTCTGGGTTGATATTTGGCGTCTTTTTCATGGCGTT
>NZ_JATABH010000213.1:0-390 GCF_036533775.1 Vibrio sp. M260112
TACCCCATAAGTGATTCCCGCAGACAAACCGCCTATTATTCCCGCCTGAAGAGAATCGTCAAAATCCCCAGTAGTGATATAGGTTGTTGAGAATGAAGCGGTCGCACCACTCGCAGCTGCTTGTGCCATGGGTTGCAATCCAGCATATAACCCTGAAGCGGCATAACCAATCGCAATTGCACCGACCACCATGCCAGCCATTTGGATTACAGGGTTTTCAAACGTCTGACTCACAACAAAGAATGCCATCGCAGCAGCCCACCACACCCAGTGCCCTGTTGGGTCAGTATATTTCAACGGGTTGTTATACACGTATGCGTAACGGTTGTAACTTTGGCTAAAGCTCGGCTCTGGCACGAACGTATCGGCACTTAAGAAACGACCAATCAC
>NZ_JATABH010000214.1:0-377 GCF_036533775.1 Vibrio sp. M260112
TTCACCATTCAAAGCATGATGAGCGCTTTTCAATTTGGAGCGACACACGAGGTTCGAACTCGTGACCTCAACCTTGGCAAGGTTGCGCTCTACCAACTGAGCTAGTGTCGCATATTCTCAAAAGAGAATTGGTTGCGGGGGCCGGATTTGAACCGACGACCTTCGGGTTATGAGCCCGACGAGCTACCAAGCTGCTCCACCCCGCGTCCGTATTCACCATTCAAAGCATGATGAGCGCTTGTAAATTTGGAGCGACACACGAGGTTCGAACTCGTGACCTCAACCTTGGCAAGGTTGCGCTCTACCAACTGAGCTAGTGTCGCATATTCTCAAAAGAGAATTGGTTGCGGGGGCCGGATTTGAACCGACGACCTTCG
>NZ_JATABH010000215.1:0-374 GCF_036533775.1 Vibrio sp. M260112
TGTACGGCTGACTCTATCGGTGACTCTTATGTAGAAGGTCACGAAGACGAGATGCTGGTTCAGAAGTTTGACCACGTCATTTCGGTTCCGACCGATCCTCAATCTGGTCAACCTTCTGGTCAACGCGTCCATAAACCTTTCAAGTTTACCGTCACTCTCAACAAAGCCGTACCACTGCTGTACAACGCGCTTTCATCTGGTGAGAAGATGAAGAACGTAGAGCTTAAATGGTACCGCACTTCTATCGAAGGCAAACAAGAGAACTTCTTCACCACTAAGCTAGAAAACGCGTCTATCGTCGATATCCAGTGTGAGATGCCACACTGTCAAGATCCGTCGATGTCCGACTTCACGCAAAATCTAACGGTCTCAAT
>NZ_JATABH010000216.1:0-371 GCF_036533775.1 Vibrio sp. M260112
GCAAGAGTTCCTATATCTGGGGTTGTAAATGAAACGACACCATCGTTTATTAGATTAAAAGCGACGCTACGTTCGTCCATGAGAAGATAAGATTTAATTACCTCTGGCTGAAAATTGGTCATCCCAAATGACATCAGTGCAAATGCCCCTGCACCCACTAAGGCTAACGGGCCAAGTAAAAAGACGGCAATAAAACACACCACAATTCCCACCCAAGCAAAACCGCGCACGATTTTATACGCCACCTCTGGGATCATATCTTGCTCTGTGTAATGAATACCCCGTGAGGTTAAGTGATAGCAGCGATGTTTATCAGGGAAAAAAAGGTATCTAGATACAAAAGTCATTATTAAACTAAATGAGGAAAACAA
>NZ_JATABH010000217.1:0-356 GCF_036533775.1 Vibrio sp. M260112
GATTGGTAATGTTAAGAACTCGCTACATGGGACGTATCATGCGATACGCAAGAAACACTTACCGAGATATCTTGGAGAATTCTGCTTTAGATTCAATCATCGCTTTAACCTTGAGGACATGACCCTTGCACTTTTAAGAGCATCGGTATACGCACCACCTATGCCAGAAAAGCTTCTCAAGCTAGCTGAGAGTCGGTGGTAATCAGGAAATAATATCGAACCTTTTGGGGCAACTAGTGCGGCTTTGACGTAGGCCTAATCCGTAAGCGGGACTCTTTAAGTCTCGGAAGGTTTCCTCTATCTGCATGCGCTTTGCGTAAAGCCTCACCAACTGCTTGGGAGTACGAGCCGCCGTT
>NZ_JATABH010000218.1:0-352 GCF_036533775.1 Vibrio sp. M260112
GATAAAAACAAAAAGACCCCAGCATTTCTGCTGGGGTCTGGAATAAGTGGCGGAGCGGACGGGACTCGAACCCGCGACCCCCGGCGTGACAGGCCGGTATTCTAACCAACTGAACTACCGCTCCGCACTGGTTAGACTCTTGAGTCTAAGTTTTTGCCTTTAGATTTTCCCTTAATAAAAAGGTCTAAAATCTAAAAACGAAATTAAAGCCTGGCGATGTCCTACTCTCACATGGGGAAACCCCACACTACCATCGGCGCTAATTCGTTTCACTTCTGAGTTCGGAATGGAATCAGGTGGGTCCAAATCGCTATGGTCGCCAAGCAAATTCTTTAATCTGGAAAGCTGTTAA
>NZ_JATABH010000219.1:0-350 GCF_036533775.1 Vibrio sp. M260112
GACGCGTTTTCTAGCTTAGTGGTGAAGAAGTTCTCTTGTTTGCCTTCAATAGAGGTGCGGTACCATTTCAGTTCAACAGTCTTCATCTTCTCACCAGAAGAAAGCGCGTTGTACAGCAGTGGCACGGCTTTGTTGAGAGTGACGGTAAACTGGAAGGGTTTATGAACACGTTGACCAGAAGGTTGACCAGATTGAGGATCGGTCGGAACCGAAATAACGTGGTCAAACTTCTGAACCAGCATCTCGTCTTCGTGACCTTCTACATAAGAGTCACCGATAGAGTCAGCCGTACAGGCGCCCGCCGTGATCAGACCCTGAGTTTCACCGTCGATAGAAATATAACATGGAGT